>JAWOAO010000417.1:0-4519 GCA_046498485.1 Marinobacter sp.
GGAGACACCCGAATTCAGGAACAGAATCCGGACTTATCATCAGGAGGATGAAATGGACGCCCCCATCAACTTCTTGTCCAACATCAGTTGGCACAACATCCTTGCCGCAGGACTTCGCATAGTGGTGGTCCTGGTAGCGGCCTGGATTGCAATGCACCTTCTCCGCCGGGGCTTGCAGCGCCTCGAACAGCAGCTGGCACTTCGCACCCGCAAGGAAGGCGAGCCGCCAAGCGAGGCGGCCAAGCGTATCGACACATTAATCCGGCTGTTACGCCAGGGCATTTACCTGGTTCTCTGGATCATCGTGGCCCTGCTGATTCTGAGACAGGCGGGCATTGATATAACGCCACTGCTGGCGGGCGCCGGTATCATCGGCCTGGCCGTGGGCTTCGGGGCCCAGAGCCTGGTGAAAGACCTGATTTCGGGTTTTTTCTTCCTCCTGGAAAATCAGGTCCGGGTCGGTGATGTCGCCATGGTTAACGGCACCGGAGGTCTGGTTGAAGCCATCAACTTCCGCACCATCGTGCTCCGGGATTTATCCGGGACCGTGCACATTTTTCCCAACGGCAATGTCACCACCATGGCGAACATGACACAGGGATGGTCTGCCTATGTGTTTGACCTGGGTGTGGCCTACAAGGAAGACACCGATAGGGTTGTCGCTATCATCAACCAGGTGGGCGCGGAAATGAAGGCAGACCCAGCCTATGGGCGCTTCATGCTGGATGAACTGCCGGAGCTGTTCGGGGTGGATAAATTCGGCGATTCGGCAGTGATCATCAAAGGCCGCATAAAAACCACACCCATCAAACAATGGGAACTCGGCCGCGAGTTCCTTCGTCGTATCAAGAAAGCCTTCGACGATCAGGGTGTAGAAATTCCCTTTCCCCATCGCACGCTTTACATGGGCGAAGCCAGCAAGCCCTTCGACATCAGAGCCTCGCAAAGTAAATCGGCTCCCGGAGAGCCCACCGTGGAGCGCCACAGGTGATCAACAAAGACACCCCTACGCCTTAAAAACAACCTTGCAAAATGCGCAACACCCCACCAGAATAAAGTAATTGATTACTTTCTTTCTGGAGTATAGATGACCACCTCACCGGAACCCACCAAACGGGCCTACCAAAATACCGAACAACGCCAGTCTGCAACCATTGAGGCGGTGGTGCACTTGTGCGGAGAACAAGACCCTTCCACTCTCACGACTGCCCGCATTGCCGATGAAGTCGGACTGTCCCAGGGCGCCCTGTTCAAGCACTTCCCCAACAAGAACAGCCTGTGGGAATCGGTGGCAGGCTGGGTTGCCAGGCAACTCAGCGAGCGGGTTCTCAGTGTCGCCGACCAGCATGAACGGGCCGACAAGGCCCTGGAAGCCATGTTTCTGGCTCACATCGGTTTCATTGTCCGCCACCCGGGCATTCCGCGGCTGATGCTGGGAGAACTGCAGAAGCCGGGCAACGGCGCGGCCAAACGCATCGTTCGCGAGACCCTGGCCAACTACCGCCAGAAAGTCATTGCTCTGCTGGACCTTGGTATAGAGCAGCAACGCATTACCCCCACCATCGACACCGAGGCCGCCTCAGTGCTCTATCTGGGGGCCATTCAGGGGTTAGTGGTTCAGGGCATGATCGGCGGTGATATTCGCAGTCTTGAACAGGCCGCACCCCGCATTTTCAGACTTTTCAGCGCCAGCTTTCAGGAGATTCCCGATGCACCGCAAGCATAAGCTCATCCTCATCCTGGCGCTGATTACCGGTATTGCCTTCGTGGTAATGATGGTGAAACTGAAGCAGCCCCCGGAGCGCACGGATAAACAGTTAGCTGCAACACCGGCCCGAATCCTTGAAGTCACTGCCCTCACCGTGCGCACCGAAGCCCGTGGTTATGGCCAGGTGTTACCGGCCCGGAGCTGGCAGGCGGTGGCCAATGTGGGTGGCCGCATCAGCTGGAAGCATCCGGATCTGGAAAGCGGCAACCTGATTTCCGAAGGTACCCGCTTGCTGCAGATCGACCCGACCCGCTACCAACTGGCGGAGGCTTCCGCCAGGGCCGATATTGCCGGCCTGGAAGCAGAGCGGCGGCAACTGGCTCAGGAACAGCAAAATACCCGGGCCCTGCTGGCACTGGAAAACCGCCGACTGGCGCTGGCCGAGCGGGAGCTGGAGCGGGCAAAGACCCTGGTGGATCGTGGCGCCCTGTCGGAAACCCGGCTGGATGAACAACAGCGAGCCACCCTGCAGCAACAGCAAGCCGTGCAGTCCCTGGAAAACCAGCTCAACCTGATCCCGGTGCGGCAGGATACCCTGAACGCCCGCCTGGCCCGGAGTGAGTCGGCCCTGGCCAATGCCCGGGAAGACCTTGAAGACACCCGTTTTGAAGCCCCCTGGGATCTGCGGGTGCACCAGTCCGACATCGAAACCGGGCAGCAGGTGAGCCCCAACCAGACCCTGTTTGTGGCGGACGACATCACCGCCGCAGAAGCCACGGTGCAGCTGCAAATGTCGGCACTCAGAAACGTCATCTCACAGATCCCGGGCGCGCCTGCCCCGGCGAGCAGCGGCGAAGTGCCGTCGGGCTTTACCGACTTCCACCAGCAACTGCCACTGGCTTCGCTGACCGTGCGAGTACACCCGACCGGCGCGCCCGACAGCCACTGGCCCGGCAAACTGACCCGGGTGACCGGCAGCCTTGATCCGGCCACCCGTACCATCCAGGCAGTGATTACCGTGCAGGAGCCTTACCGCAACGCCAATCCGCCTGCGCGGCCACCGCTGGTACGAAACATGTTTGTGCAGGCGATTATCGCGGCGCCAACTCCCGAGCCAGTGCTGGTGGTGCCGGCCAGTGCCATTCATCAGGGCGAGGTGTATCTGGCCGATGGCGATGACCGCCTGAGGCGCCAGCCGGTCACTCTGGCCTGGCAACAGGGCGAACTGGCGGTGGTCCGCGACGGACTGAAACCCGGTGACCGGTTGATACTGGACGACCTGATTCCCGCCATCGAAGGCACACTGCTGAGCCCGCAACCCGATGACTCAACCGCACAATGGCTGCAGCAAATGGCCGCCGGAGAGCAACCATGATCCGCTGGTTTGCCGGCCACCCGACCGCCGGCAATCTGCTGTTGATGCTGATCCTGGCGCTGGGCCTGTTTGCCGCACCCAATCTGACCCGGGAAACCTTTCCGGACTACCTGCCCCCGGAAGTCAGCATCACCATGGAATACCGCGGCGCCACCGCAGCGGATGTGGAAGAAGCCATCTGTCAGCGCCTGGGTGAGGCGCTGCAGCGGGTGGACTACATGAAGGAGATCTCCTGCACGGCCCGGGACAACCAGGCCCAGACCATCGCCAGCATGGCACCCCAAGGTGATATGGGCCGGTTTCTGGATGATATCCGTACCGAAATCGAAGCCCTGACCGACCTGCCCGAGGAAGCGGAAGAGCCGGTGATCCGCGAGCTGTACCGGACCAGTCTGGTGGCCGCTGTCGCAGTGTCCGGGCCTATGAGTTTCTCCCACCTGGAGGCTTACACCAACCAGCTGGAAGACCGCTTGTTCAACATGGCGGGCGTGGCCGATGTGATCCCGGTGGGTTTGTCCCAGCGCCAGTGGCACATCGAAGTCTCCCGGGACCTGCTGCGCCAGTATGGCCTGGGGGTGCGCGACATCGCCCGCGCCATCAGCAGCCAGAACCTGGACATGCCCCTGGGCAACATTGAAACCGACAGCCAGGATATCCAGCTGCGGTTTGTCGATGAGCGGCGCTCACTGCAGGCCCTGGCCGAGCTTCCGATCATTGGCGGCGACGCCGGCGCCGTGCTCACTCTGGGCGATCTTGCCAGCATTACCGAGGCCCATGAGCGGGAAGAAGAGCGGGTGGACTTCAACGGCCAGCGCGCCATCATTCTGGAGGTCCACAAGAACCGCCATGACGATGCCCTGCAGGTGATGGATTCACTGCAAGCCTTTGTTGACGAGGAAAAGGCCCGCCGGGATGGCACCGTGGAACTGGAAATCACCCAGAATATGACGTCGATCGTCCGCGATCGGTTGCAGATGCTGGTGGGCAACGGCATCACCGGCTTGCTGCTGGTGGGGCTGGTGATGGCCCTGTTCTTTCGCCCCCGCCTCGCCTTCTGGGCCCTGTTCGGCCTGCCCGCCGCCTTTGCCGGCGCCTTTGTGGTGATGGCCCTGACCGGCCTGTCCCTGAACATGATCACCCTGGTGGCCCTGCTGATGGCGATCGGTATCGTCATGGACGACTCGGTGGTGATCACTGACAATATTGCCCAGCGCGCCGCCGAGGGTAGCAGCCCGCTGGAGGCAGCGGTCAAAGGCACCCGGGAAATCCTGCCCGGGGTGTTATCGTCCTTCCTGACCACGGTTTCGGTGTTTATCCCACTGGCGTTTCTGGCCGGCGAGTTGGGGGCGGTACTGGAAGTTTTGCCGGTGGTGCTGATTGCCGCGCTGGCGGCCTCACTGATCGAAGCGTTCTGGATTCTGCCCCACCATCTGAAA
>JAWOAO010000418.1:0-3096 GCA_046498485.1 Marinobacter sp.
CGTATCTCGAGATGTATCTCAACGGACTGGAAATTAGCCCGGTGGCGCCCGCCGCGCCCGCTCAAATTCGAGTCGACTAAAAACCAACAAGCTTGTCTGTGCACTGCGGCATTCCAGACGGGGTCAAGTCCCTTACTGATTCCGCTATTGGCATTGCCACTACTGGAGATCCGCGGCCAAGATGGCAAGTCGTTGCAAAGTGGCTGGCAACAGGTGGTTTAGTAATGCGCTACGCAAACGGATTCCGCGGTGGCGTCTGGCTTGCTAGAGTGCCCTAAGTCCCATTGTGAAAGGGGCTCGGCTCTTGTGCAGCTGTGTGAAGCATTTACGGCGTAGGTTGCTCAGGCGGCTGGCAAGGCGAATGCGCGACGACGCGGGTCGGTGATTCAACCGTTTTGGAGGGAAAAGGTTGACTTTTGTTACGAACGCATACTACGCACTGCCACTAAGGCTCCGCCTGGAAATCAAGGGGTACTGGCGGCTAGGTTATTGGATGAACTTGCAAAGGCCGCGCAGCTTTAATGAAAAAATAAACCATTTCAAGCTCTCAGGATGGGGCGAAGTGCACGCTCAGTGTGCCGATAAAATTACAGTTCGACAATTTGTAAAAAGTCAGGGTCTAGAGGAAATCCTTTCAGATTGCATCCCATTTTCAAACAAATTCGAATTTTCTGAACTGGAAAATGCTTTGCGAGAGTTTGGTGATGTGTTTCTTAAGGCAAATCACAACTCTGGACCTGTTTACCGCGTGAAGGTTGGCGACTCAGAGAAAGCCAAGCGTGCCGCGTATTCGGCAATCAAGGGGCAATTGACCGAGTCATATGGCTTCTATAATGGAGAGCTTTGGTACGACGCTATTGAGCCGAGAGCGCTTTGTGAGAGAACGTTCTCAGATTCAAACGATAAAGTGCCGCCGGATTTTAAGTTCCACGTATTTTCTGGGCGGACACCGCAGGTGGTGATCCTTCAATACGATTATGATCGTTTTGTTGAGCACGGCCGGACGCTCTTTACCGAGAAGCTGGATATGCTGCCATACTCACTCCAGTATAAGGACAAAAGAAAGCGGATCGGTCATCCGTCAAAGTATGAGGACATGCTGCTGATAGCGAAGTGTCTGGCTCGACCATTCGCATATGCGAGGGTTGATTTGTACAACGTTGATGGTGTGGTGCGCTTTGGGGAGATCACATTTGCGCCGGATGGTGGATTCGCAAGATTTTCGGACCAAAGTGTTGATTATGACTGGGGCCGGTGGCTGGATTACCAACTATGAGTTTTGCGTTGAAGTAGCCGGTTGCGTCGTGTGGTTGGACGCAAAGTATCGGCGACGACTGCGTGCTGGTTTCCTGTTTCGCCGAGGGGGCGCTGATTTAAGGTTCTTCGTCGTTTCACGTGGATTTGAGGATGGAGCCCGCGGGGCTCGCGATCAGGTAGATCATGGTGATGAAGGTGTCAGCGTTGGGGTATCCACGCGTTCTGGCGCGGGCCGCCGGGAAGCGTCCATTGAAGCCCTCCAGGCGGGCCATTGGTGTAGGTTGAGTGAGGTGGACCCCATAGGCTGGACAGATTTTCCTGCCCGATAAGTGGCATTCTCTGCCCCACGAAGAGCTGCGGCTTTCAAGGAGCAGACGATGACGCGAAGGAAAAGAAGGAACCATACGGCGAGTTTCAAGGCGAAGGTGGCCCTGGCCGCTCTGAAGGGCGACAAGACGGTGGCAGAACTGGCCCAGCAGCACGACGTCCATCCCAACCAGATCCAGGACTGGAAACGGCGTTTGCTGGAGCAGGCCGATTCCGTTTTCGAGGGCAAGGGCGATGCCGCCGGCAAGGATGCCCACGCCGAGGTGGAGAAGCTGCACGCCAAGATCGGGGAGCTCACGATGGTCAACGATTTTTTATCCAAAGCGCTCGGTCGCGACCGCTGAGCGAGCGCAAAGCGATGATCGACAAAGACCACAGCTTGCCGGTGGCGGCCCAGTGCCGCGTTCTGGAGATCGCCCGATCCACGGCCTACTACCCGCCAGCACCCGGGGTGAGTGCCGAGGACCTGGAGCAGATGCGCCAGATCGACGAAATCTACCTGCAGTGGCCGTTCTATGGCACTCGCCGGATGCGCGACGAACTGGCCCGGCGGGGCTGGATCGTCAACCGCAAGCGGGTCCAGCGACTGATGCGGCTGATGGGTCTGCAGGCCATTCACCCACGCCGCCGAACCAGCCAGCCGGCGCCAGGGCACCGGATCTATCCTTACCTGCTGCGCGGCCTGAACATCGACCGGCCCAACCAGGTCTGGGCGGCCGATATCACCTACATCCCGATGGCCCAGGGGTTCATGTATCTGGTCGCCATCCTGGACTGGCACAGTCGCCGGGTCCTGTCGTGGCGACTGTCGAACACCATGGATACAGACTTCTGCGTCGAGGCCCTGGAACAGGCGCTGTCGCGGTATGGGTCGCCGGAGATCTTCAATACCGACCAGGGCGCTCAGTTCACCGCGGCGGCGTTCACCGATGTCTTGAAGGCCCGTCAAATCCAGATCAGCATGGACGGCAAAGGTCGCTGGATGGACAATGTCTTTGTCGAACGCTTGTGGCGGACGGTGAAGTACGAGGATATCTACCTGCGCGCTTACGAAACCCCGGCAGAACTGCGCGCTGGCTTGGACCGGTACTTCCGGTTCTACAACACCCGGCGCGGCCATGCCGCACTGGGCAGACAAACCCCCGATGAGGTCTACTTCGGGACTATCAGCAGCCTGCAGAAGGCTGCCTAACCCGGCAGAGGGATCCACTTAACGGGCTGTCCGAAAAACGGGGTCCACTTCTGAGACCCAGCGTTGCACCACGCCTCTCGTATGGGTCTTCAGGGTCGCCAGCGCTTTGCGCACCGGGTCCAGGCGCTGCCTGTCGCCGACCAGCCCCTGCTTGGTCATCTCGGCGATCGCCACCAATTGGTTGGCGGTGAGGTGGTTCACCTGGCCGCGCTTGAGCACTGCCCAGCGCAGGTGGTTCGGCAGCGGTTTCTCTTTCCCTGGCGCCGCCGCGTCCCAGCGTGAAGGACTCGCCGACATGTTCGGCTGTGAACAGGATCGGG
>JAWOAO010000435.1:0-9937 GCA_046498485.1 Marinobacter sp.
CAGGATGGATAAACTGTTTCTACTGGGCGAATGTTTTCTGAACTTCCACCTGCCGCTCAAGCTCGACGACCAGTTGCGCAGGTAGCCCTAAACGTGCAGCCAGCATGGCAAGATAGGCTTTTTCCGCTGCCGAATCAACCTCTACAGCCAGTAGTGATGCCGCGTAGATTTCTGCCGCGATCTCGGGGGTGGTTGCGTTGTTGACGATGGCGTCCATATCGACAGGATGCCCCATCTCTTTTACCAGTAGATTTTGATTTTCGGGATCAAGCCCTAACGATTGGATCTTTTGAAAAATGGTTTGGCTCTCCTGTGCATCGAGGCGCCCATCGGCTCGCGCAACGGCAATCATCGCCCGTACCAGGATAAGTCCCAATTCTTCTTTGGCGGCAACATCGTTCTCCTTTGGCATGAATGCGGAACCGGCGGGAGCTGGAGTAAGATCCATTGGAGCGGCTGCCGGGGATGATGTGGAATTTTGTTGGCTGTAACGCTGGTAAGCGGATGGGCGGTTTACTGAACGCCCCTCCTCATCCCGCGAAATCGCTTCGCGTGGAGTGCTTGCGACGTAGGCTGAGGGAACTACAAAAGCCACGGGCCACCGCGCCCGTGGTCGTTTACGTCTACAGACGAACAGGGCCGGATCTACCTTCCAAAACATATCCGCGAACGATTCGGTGACGAGTATAGAATCGTCGCATTGCCAAGCCATGTCGCGCTCTTTCCGGTCGACGAAGACCCAGTAGACGGCGTCCGAGCGGCCGTTGGTGACGCGTTCGCAGAAACAGACGTTGACGAGCTGAAATCGGGTGTACGCGAGTCGATCACCCGAGAGATTCGAACAGAAGCACGAGACCGGTCACAGGATAGCGAGGAGTGACCCGTGTACGTCGAAACTGGTTTTCTCATGGCGCTGGTGAATGACGAGTTCACTTCTCAAGCTTAATTCGGCTGTGCGGATTTCCTGCTACCAGTTACGGGATGAGCGAAATGAGAGACTTTTTTACTAGCCTTCGGCCATCCGCTGTTAGTTCTGCTTTTGTCTTTCCGTTCATTATTGACGCCGGTGCGATTGTGTACAATGCCCATGGCATCAGGTACGACGTATCGTTGAATGAGATATCGTTGAGGTGCTCGTGTTTAAGTTCCGGTGTAGTTTGCTGATATTTTCCAGCGCTTGTCCCAATACACATCACAGTACAATCAGTGGCACTAAACGGATGTGTGTCGTGAGCTAAGACGATGATCGGTCTCTGAGGATGGGCACCTGTTGGGTCTTGTGCCCAGCAAACATCTCCTGCCGAGAATTTACTCATTCGAAATCTCCGATATCGTCTTCCAACGCTGCGAGTTCTGCATCGAGTTCCTCGTCAGTGCGGCCCTCACCGATTTGTCTCTCGGGCTCTTCGGGGGTAGCGTCCGGATTGCGGTGGTGACCGAACATCCGATTTACTTGGTTGAGATTAGAGACGTATCGTCGGATGTCTTCCCGTTCGCTCAGCGCATAGTAGTACCCGTCGTCCGTTTTCCCGATGTAGCCGTTGTCGTAGAGACGTTTGAGTGTGGTTGTCGCGGTCCCGCGGGGAATATCCAGGGTTTCTTTGAGATCCTGCGGGGAGTATCCCCATTTGGGATTTTGATACAGGTATGCCACGATGTCTGACTTTGTGGTACCTGGCCGGAGGTTGAGTTCAGAGTCGTGGTCTTTGAGGAGTACTGGCATAATGTACCCAAATGTAGTTAATTGTGTTGTAAATGTGTTTCGGTCAACACCCACATCTCCTGGTTGACTGATTTACACGAAGTCAAAGAGAAAGCCCACGACTTCAGTCGTGGATGGATGTCAACGAAGGACGTGGACATGCCGATCGAGCGATCGATGAACCCGCCGCACGAACCGATCCTCGAGCGTCCAGCCGGCAGCCTCGACTGCGTCTGCCCATGAACGGTCTGCGATCATCACCGCCCGGGGCGCGACTCGCCGGGCTTCGGTGAGTGCACCGCTGACCAACTCGGCGAGGCCGTGGCGGGCGATCTTCGACTGCCGGCCGTACGGTGCGTCGAAAACAACCGCGTCGATCGATCCGTCGCGAAACGGCAGATCAGTCGCGTCGCCACGGATCACGGCCGCCTCGCAGTCGGGGACGTACGCCGCGAGGTTCGTCCGTGCGCCGCGGACCATCTTCGCTTGGGCGTCGACGCCGATCGGCCGCGCGCCGAGCAACCCCGCTTCGAGCAACACGCCACCCGTGCCACACATCGGATCCAACACCGTTGTATCTGGGCCGCCGCCGACGAGATTGACGAATGCTCGTGCGTCCATCGGGGCCATGCTGCCGGGCTGAAAGAAGGGTCGGTCAGTCGGTTTCCGCGCGGCAAAATCTCGATCGGTTTCGACGGCCAGCCAGCCGAGCAGACAGGTCGATCGCTCCTCGCCGTCGAGGGTGCCCTGCGAAAAAACTGCTCGAAGCACGTGATCAGGATCGTCGAGATCGACGGTGAAGCCGCGATCGACCAGCACGCTCCCGAGCACCCGTTCGACTGTCTGGGTATCGATTTCGGTGCTGGCGCGTACGTCGCGAGCTCTGACGGCGATCGAGCCGGTTCGATCGAACGATGCTGCCTCGAGTATGCTGGGAGTGCCCTACCAGATCCAGCGTTACGAGCGTGATCCCAAAACCATGCTGGCGCCTGCAAGCCTCAAAAAAGTACACCCGTTGGGCAAATCACCGGTGATCACCGATGACGACCTGGTGGTGGCGGAGTCCGGCGCCATTATTGAATATCTGGCCCACACCTACGGCAAAGACACCATGCTACCGCCGGGCAGCGGCCAGGCATGGCTGGATTACACCTACTGGCTGCATTACGCCGAAGGCTCTTTGATGCCTCCGCTGGTGATGCGCCTGGTGTTTGAAAAGGTCAAAACCAGCCCGATGCCGTTTTTTGTCAAGCCCGTGGCCAAAGGCATCGCCAACAAAACCAATGAAGTTTTCATCGGTCCGATGATCAAAACGCACCTGGATTTTGTCGAAGCCCATCTGGCGAAAAACACCTGGTTTCTCGGGGATACCCTCAGTGCGGCGGATATTCAGATGAGCTTTCCGCTGGAAGCCTCAGTGGCAAGGGGTATCGCCGGCAACAACCGGCCTCACATCACCGCCTGGGTGGAGCAAGTGCACGCCAGACCTGGTTACCAGACGGCCCTGGAAAAGGGCGGCGAATACGATTTTGCGTGAGAACCAGGATTGGCTGGGCGACCACCTTACGCCCCCATAAGCTACCTTTCCGGCGGCGCCTTACCCGCGCCTCCGTGGCTTTAATCTATCGACAGTCTGAAGACGGTGGCGTCGAGTTACTGTTTATCCAGCGAGCGCGTCGGGAAGGCGATCCCTGGTCCGGGGATATGGCTTTCCCCGGAGGGCGAATGCAACCGGAGGATGCATCACCCCGGGCAACCGCCGAACGGGAAACCCTCGAAGAAACCGGTGTCGACCTGAGGCGCCATGGCCGCTTTCAGGGCCGGTTGTCGGACCTGATTACCCGCCATCACAGCCGCTGGCGACCGATGGTTGTCACACCCTACGTTTACCAATGGAGGGGCACACAGCCCGTCACGTTGAACCATGAAGTCGAGCAGGTGGTGTGGATTTCCCTCGACTACCTAGCTGCCAAAGAGAACCAGAGCAGACTTCCCTGGCGGACGCCGCTCGGCACCATAAACCTGCCCTGCTGCCGATATCAGAACTACTGCATCTGGGGGCTGAGCTACAGCATGTTGCAGGAGCTGCTGGCGTTGGGCCTTGAGCCCGGCGGATTTGCCATTAACCGATAAGCGGCTGCAAAGACTTCGACAAATCAAATTTGATAATGATAAGAGGCTCCATGCCAAAGCCCGAACACACCGACTTCGCCGGCCCGGAAGTCTTCTTCCGAGCCGGGCGAACATCGACTTTTCTCGACGGAACTGTTCCCCAGGTGTGTCAAGACCCTCGCGGCTACTCCACCGTGATGGTGATTTTTTCGGACATGACAGGTGGCTCATGGGGTATGTGCAGGTGATCTCCCACAAGGAGCTGCAGAGTATGCTCGCCCGGCGACAATTCAAGGGTGGTCTGGGTTTGCCCACCGCCAAAATGAATATGGCGCTCATCGGCAGGAATCGGTTGGTCCGATGCCGGCAGATCGTCTACATCCACAAGCAGGTGATGGTGGCCGGTGGCCTCGCGCTCCACGCCCGCCGGCGCCACTCCCAACCCCTCCAGACCGAACCTCACGGTAAGCGGTGAACTCACGATATGCCCATCAAGTGGCGTCACAAAATACACCGCCGCCCCTTCAGGCGCGGGTGTCGCTGCATGAACCCCGGAAACCATCGATGCAGCAAGAACAGAACAGACGAAGAAACGCTGTGCGCTTTGGATTATGTTCATGACCCATTCCTTTTAGTGAGGAACCTTCCACAATGGTAGGACACATTCCAGGATCTTGCTGAACATCGACAAAGCCATATCAAACCTGGCACGACAATCCGCGGGACTTTCAATCTGTCTTGAACAGCATCACCCGGAGCCGCCCGGCTCGGGTTTCTCCTCATCAAGCCAGGTACCGCAGTATTTACAGTAATTGGCGTCGGTTTCATGTCGATGTTTACCACATCCCGGACAGGCTTCGTCGGAGTAACGTTCCGCACGCAGGGCGCGAATAACTTCTGCGGAAAAAACGCCCACGGGCAGCGCAATAATCGAGTAGCCCGTCAACATGATCATCATGGAAATGAACTGCCCCCAAGGGGTAACCGGCGTTATATCGCCATAACCCACCGTCGTCAGTGTCACGATCCCCCAGTAAATGGATATGGGAATACTGGTAAAGCCTGCTTCGGCCGGCTCAATGAGATAGAGCAAAGAAGAAAAGATGGTCACCAGCATCAGTACTGTGAACAGAAAAAGCAGGATCTGGTCGCGGCTGCGAAGCAGAGCGTCCATCAGCAGGCGGCCCTCGCCCACTACCGTCATCATTTCCAGTACCCGAAACAGGCGCAGGGTCCGCAACAAGCGCAACACTACCAGGGTCTGCGCACCGGGGAACAGAAGTGCCAGCCAGGTAGGCAGAACCGCCAGAACGTCGATCACTCCGTAAAAGCTTTTCAGATAGAGCTTCGGTTTCTCAAGGCAGTAAATGCGCAGGCCGAGTTCAAGAGTGAACAGCAGCGTTACCCCCCATTCCAACAGATAAAAGAGCTCACCGAAGCGGTCATGATATTCCGGGACACTGTCCAGGAGAATAATCCCGACACTGAGAAATATCAGCAAAGCCAAAAAAATATCAAAGCCTTTGGCCAAACGGGTGTCGGATTCGAAAATGATTTGAAACAGGCGGGTTTTGAGTCCGAGGCCGCCCGGTTTTACTGTCGCCATCTAAGCTGCCTCTTTAACTACCCCTGAAAACCCGGCGATCCCGCTAACCTCGAGGCCCGTTCATTTACAGATACCGGCCGCCGGCACCGATCGCCACCACGATCAGCCCAAGAATCAGGTTGGTGCCCACCAGTTTGCGGATCTGTCCCACCTGGCGCCCGCCTTCCTGGGGATCCTGATTGGCAACGGCCTGCTTCAGCCGCCGGAAGGGAGCAAAATAGACGTGAAAATAGAGCAGGATCATCACAATCCCCAGTCCCTGCATGACGTGGATATGCCAGCCGGCACCCGCCATGCCACCGAACATGCTGAAGATCATCCAGTAACCGGTCACCAGCAACAGGATCACGGCGGCCCATACCCACCGGAAAAACCGGGACAAGGTGTGACACCAGAGCGCGCCCCGCTGCGACGCATCAATCACCTCGACCACTGCCGGCCGCATCGCCATGTAGGCGAAAAACATGCCGCCAACCCAGATTACGGCAGAAAGAACATGTAGTGCGACAGCCAGACTCATAACGCGACTCCCGGATGAAAAATGTATGTAATGAGCATAAGCGTCACTCGCCTCAAAGCCAAAATCCGGCATTTGCCATTCTTGTGAGTCGACATCCGCAAAAGCCCGAGGGTTAAAAAGATATCCTTGAAACTATGTTTGAACCTTAGCTTCTTGATGTCTTCGTGTCGCGGATTCGCCGCCATAATGTGCTCAAACCCTTCTGATACCCAAACCGGGGCTGTTTGTCGTAGCAGTCGAACCGTATCCAGGATCTCTTCAGAATCCGAAACCCTTTCCTCCAGCACACCGAAAAAGTAGCCCCCCGGGTACTTGCAAGGTGGAGCTGAGCAAATAATTGAAAGCTTTGCTATACACTGCCTCTTAATTAGCGTAATGTTCGGTTCGTTGGAAAGATTTAGCAAAGCATTTCACGAATATGAACTTTTGTGTTGTCAAACCTCTTGTCCTGTTTCTGATCCTGCACGTTTTTATATTTCCCGCACATCGCTGATCAAAGGTCACAACGATCTTTTGACGGCACTATTGATTAAAATCAGGATAATTATTATGTCTACAATTAAAGGCAACGTTAAGTTCTTCAATGAAGCAAAAGGTTTCGGCTTTATTACTCGTGAAGGCGGCGCAGACGTTTTTGTTCACTACAGCTCTATTCAGGGCGGCGGATTCAAGACTTTGGCCGAAGGCCAAGAAGTTGAGTTCACAGTGACTGACGGCCAGAAAGGCCCACAGGCTGAGAACGTTGTTGGTCTGTAAATAACAGCCAATACGTGATGAAAAAAGGCAGCTTCGGCTGCCTTTTTTATTGTGGGTAAAATAAATCTACCCACCATTGACCGGAAGAAAATGATGGCCTCCAGGCTTCCGCCAGGCGTTTGAAGCTACCACAAAGCCACTCAATGGTGACGACTCAGCCAGGTCACACCCGGTGATCACCAAGCCGCACTGGCTGCCTGCGCGCGCCCCAATGCCCCGGCGGGCCTTCAAATACACCGGCACAGGCGATACCGCAAGACTTGCAGTGACCGTCATCGGTCAGGTTCCAGGCGCCTAATACGTACCAGTCGCGGCCAATCAGCAGTTCGCCGCAATTGTGGCAATAGGTGCTGCCGCCCGAGTTATCATGCACATTGCCGGTGTAGGCGTAGCGAACGCCATTATCCATGGCAATCTTACGGGCCCGGGTCAGAGTCTCTGGCGGGGTTGGCGGGGTATCCATCATTTTCCAGTCCGGATGGAATGCCGTGAAGTGCATGGGTACGTCTGGTCCCAGCTTCTCCACCACCCACTGGGTCATCTCATTCAGCTCCTGCTCCGAATCGTTTTCGCCCGGGATAAGCAGGGTGGTCAGTTCCAGCCACACGCTGGTTTCATGTTTTATGTATTCGAGGGTTTCCAGAACCGGTTGCAGATGCCCGCCGGTAACCTTGTGGTAGAAGCGCTCGGTGAAGGCTTTGAGATCGACGTTGGCGGCATCCATGTACCGATAGAATTCCCGGCGGGGTTCTTCGGTGACGTAGCCTGCGGTTACCGCAACCGAGCGCACGCCAACCTCATGGCAGGCCCTGGCCACGTCTATGGCATATTCGTGGAAAATCACCGGGTCGTTGTAGGTAAACGCCACGCTTTTGCAGCCCAGGTTCCGGGCGGCGCGGGCAATATCTTCCGGGCTGGCCTGGTCTGCCATTTCATCGGTTTCCCGGGACTTGGTCATGTCCCAGTTCTGGCAGAATTTGCACGCCAGATTGCAGCCTGCAGTGCCAAATGAAAGGGTCGGGGTGCCAGGCAGGAAATGGTTCAGGGGCTTCTTTTCGATCGGGTCGATGCAGTAACCACTGGAGCGCCCATAGGTGGTGAGAACCATCGTATCGTTGAGGCGTCCACGAACGAAGCAAAGTCCTCGCTGGCCTTCCTGCAGTTTGCAAAATCTCGGGCAAAGGTCGCACTGGATGCGGCCGTCATCAAGCCAATGCCAGAACCCGACTTCGCGGCCCTGAAGAACCGGTATATCGCCCATGGTGAAATCCCTCGCAATTTGCTTTCGAATTGCCTCAGATAATCTATAGTTTCCTCATGAGGGCGTGTCAATTTCTGTCATAGACAGGGCGAGCTTGCCCCCGGTCGCTCTGTAAAACAGGTGATCAGCTATGTCTGCCAACATACGAAAAGCCGCTGTCGCGGGCATGTTCTATCCGGACGATCCTGCCCAGCTCAGCGCGATGGTGGACGGTTTCCTTTCTCAGGTACCTGTGAAAGGGCCGGCCCCCAAGGCCATTATTGTTCCCCATGCCGGATACCCGTTTTCCGGCCCGGTTGCAGCGAGCGCCTACGCACAGCTTGCGCCACTTCATGACCGCATTCACCGGGTGGTACTTCTGGGCCCTTCCCACCGCGTCCCCCTGAGAGGCATTGCGGCGCCGACGTCGGATTTCTTCGAGACACCGCTGGGCAATGTCGAGGTGGCGCAGGACGCACTGGCCAGCCTGCAGTCGCTGCCCCAGGTTGATTATCTGGATTCACCGCATCAGCTTGAACACAGTCTGGAGGTGCATTTGCCGTTCCTGCAGTCGATTTTTGAGCGTTTTACCCTGGTGCCGCTTGTGGTAGGAGAAGCTTCCCCTGAGGAGGTGGCCGAGGTGCTGGAAATGCTCTGGGGCGGCGACGAAACCCTGATTGTGATCAGTTCCGATCTGAGCCACTACCACAGCTACCCGGATGCCCGGGAGCTGGACAGCAATACCACCAGAAACATCGAGACTCTGGACTACCGCCATATCGGATACGACGATGCCTGCGGGCGAAACCCGGTTAACGGGCTGTTGTATCTGGCAGAGAAAAGGGGCCTGAAAATAACTACCCTGGATCTGCGCAATTCCGGTGACACGGCCGGGCCGAGGGACCGGGTAGTCGGCTACGGGGCCTATGCCATAACTGAAGCACCGGCCCGACATGTTTGATGAACAGGAACGCCAGATTCTGTTGCAGGTGGCTTCAGCCTCTGTGCGTCACGGCCTCAATTACGGGCAGCCGTTGCCGATAGCACCGGAGGCGTATCCGGAAAGGCTGGCAAGGCCCGGAGCCTGTTTTGTCACACTGGAAATCTCTGGCCGTTTGAGAGGCTGCATTGGTTCTCTGGAAGCCTGGCGACCCCTTATTCAGGACTGTGCTGAAAACGCCTTTGCTGCGGCTTTTCGCGACGTCCGCTTCCCCCCGGTTGCGGAGCAGGAACTGGATCTGTTGGACTATCATGTGTCGGTCTTGAGTGTGCCCGCACCTCTTTATTTCCAGTCCGAGGATGATCTGCTCTCGCAGTTGCGTCCAGACACGGATGGCCTGGTGCTTGTAGAGGGCGATCGGCGTGCCACCTTTTTACCATCGGTATGGGAGAGCCTGCCGGAGCCGCGGGAATTTCTTCGTCATCTGAAGCAAAAAGCAGGGCTGGCACCGGAGTACTGGTCCGATGCGGTCAGGGCATTTCGCTATACCGTCGAATCCATCAGGAGGATGTAATGCCACTACCCTGCCCGGAAGTTTTCTTTTTTGCCGGACAGAGCACCTACAAGGCACCACCACCATGATCGATTTTCGCAGCGACACCGTTACCCGCCCTAGCGCTGAAATGCGCGAGGCCATGGCCAACGCCGAGGTGGGAGACGACGTTTACGGTGACGACCCAACCGTGAACAGCCTGCAGGCCTATGCGGCCGAACGGCTGGGTTTCGAGTCGGCGCTGTTTACCGCCACTGGCACCCAGGCCAACATCGTCTACGCCCGCTGCCGAACCGGCAAGGCTGCGCAGCTGCAGGATTACCTGGCTGACCAGAGCATCCTGATCACAGCGGGAGAGGCCATCCGGCGGTTCTATCAAGTTTAAGAGGCGCCCACGGCAAAGCCGAAATGCAGTTACCTCGCCGGCCCCGAGGGCTCCCGCAGGTGCTCGTGCTGACCGCCATCGTCGTCGGCGTGGCGCTGACCGCCGTTGCCCTCGCGCTGATCG
>JAWOAO010000445.1:0-3455 GCA_046498485.1 Marinobacter sp.
TTGAAACGCACTACGAGGTCAGTGGTTTCCGCGTCACCAAAGGCAGACCAGCGATACTTGCCGTAAGTCCAGGTGCGTTTGCCATCCTCAACCCCTGTGCGCCAGGGCTCGCCGAACATCTCCTGGATGTCGGAACGGGTAGTTTCGCCAATTTCGATCTGGTCGACGTTGTGGGTGGCAAAGTCCTGGCCTACCGTCGCGCAGCCAGCAACGATTGCCAATGTAAGTGTTACAAGAATGCTCCGGAATAATTGAAGCTGTGTCACATTCGTTCCCTCTAAGTAAAAGACTTATCCGCAGCATAACTCAAAGCGCGCAGATCATTGTCGCAATAAAGATTACGAAGTGATTGCAATCACGGAATGATTGGAATGACCGTACGGACGTTTGCCACCTCACCATCAATACTAAACTCAGACATCCCGCCCAGTTCGCTGGCTCGTGTTTGCATGTTGTTGAGGCCACGACCCCGAAGCAAGCCCTTATGCCGGGTAGACTGATCCACTCCATCGTTCACTAACGTTAGCTCCAGATAATTATCGTCTGACTTCAGATACACGCTGATACGGCGAGGGGATGCGTGCTGCAAGGCATTAGAAATTGCTTCAAAAAGAATCCGCCTGAGGTTGATCGCCTGCCTGACCGAGAATTGCAACGGAGCCGTGTTCAGTTGCTTGCTCCAGTCAAGATTCACACCCAGTGGAAAAAGGCGCTCCTCGGCCTCGGCCTGCCAGTCATCAATACAACCTGAGGCATCCTGGATCGCATCATTATCGATTGCCTTCATCGATTCCCTCAGAGATTGCAGGGCGTTTCGTGCCAGCGAGCCGTAGTAGTCGTCCGGTGCCTGCCTTAACAGAGACAGGAGCTGACCACCCACATCGTCGTGCAAGTCTCTGACAATCCGTTGCCGCTCCTGCTGCACGGCTTCCATTTCCGCCTGGTGTACACGCAAGATCCGGCGCGATACCTGAAACAGATTTTCTGCGTATTCCCGATCGTCTGTTGAGAACAGTCTTTTACCGCCATGCGCGTAGAAAAGCCTGAGGGCTCCATTGTGCTCAAGCAGGGGCACGTCCATCCGGGTCCCGTTCTCGCCAAGGCGTACTTCGGACACCCTGTTTTCAATCGGCTGGATCGAAGCAGGATCAAAGCTTCTTGTAAGGACTGATTGCCATGTGTCGTTTACTTCTCCCGATGGAACCGCACCAGCAATCTCTTCCACCATTCGGACCAATTGATGTTGGCGCCTTCCTTTGCCGCCAGTCAGCCCTTCCCAGGCCCATTGGCGCACAGGAAAGTACAACCAACCGACAAAAATCACGGCGCCCATCAATGCAACCGGAGGCTGAACCTTCAAGTATGCAATCAATGCCATGTCAACGAGAACAATGGAAAGGCCACCAAGAAACCAGATCCAGATCGTCAACCACCAGCGGTCTACCTGGAACAGACGATAACGGATGATACCCAGAGCAAAACCGACATAAAGCATCGAGGCAATGGCAACCAGGCCCCACTCCGGCAACAGTGGACTTCCGCGGACCGTGATTGGTATGTAGTAGGTCACCAGCCCGGTTCCCATGATGATAAAAACCGCCAGCAGCATCCATTTGAGGGCAGCGCGATCAACCGGGTAATTACGGGTTTTGCGCCATTGGACAAAAGCAATGGCGATGCCCGCTGCATACATGATGTACACCGGCAGAAAAAAGCTGTGCACGGGGAGATCAACCAACTGCTGCCATTCGTTCACCAGAACCAGACAAAAGGCGACAGTCAGATAAAGTTCCGGTGGGCGCCGGGTAATACACCCCGGAAACCTGGCCATCAGGGCGAGGATTGCGAACAGCATCACCAGCAGCGCTGCGCGGTTGCCCGCAGACAATGACGCCAGTGTTTCGCCAGACATGGCCAGCTCACGACAGACGTAGATACTGTTGAACAGGCAGGACACATAAAACCCGGCCGAGGAGAGGCACAGCATGCGTGCAGCACGCTCCCCGGGCCTTGCTGCGAAGACCGAGAGACCGATAGCCCAGACTAACAATCCGAACAGATTGAGCAGCCAGAAATCTGCGGGCAGGCTATCAAGCCCACGCCCCTTTGCCAGGCTGACCGGTACCCTGTGCTCCCCATCAACTTCCAGAGACGCACCCTCTGCGAGAACTTCAGTAATCTCTGTCGACCGCTCGAAATAATGTTTCTGAACATCGAAATGAGCAAACCCGGAGGGCTCCAGAGTCGGGTCAAAGCCTTCCAATGAGATACGGTCCCCGCGGTCGCTGATTATGGCTGTCAACCTGCTATCCTGGCGGACAGACCCGGCGGCGTGTTGAGGTTCATAAACCACGGAAACAATAGGGAAGCCGGATTCATTATCATAATCGACCCCCAGCCCCAGCCAGGGCTGTCTTTCTATAAATACCAGGGCAGACAGAATCAGCAAAAGCGCCAGCGCGGCCCCAGCTCCCATCAGGGGAAGCGGCGCGATTCTGGTGCCGTTAAAAACAGACTGGTAAGCCATGATCAGGAGCTGGGCGACCCGGGAACCAGGCCCAACTGTACCGCCCTCAGGGTTGCCTCTGCACGCCCGGAAACATTCAGTTTACGGTAAATCGATTTGGTGTGACTGGCAGCCGTGTTGGCAGACATATCCAGTAAACGGGCAATATCCGTTCTGCCCATGCCTTTTGCGAGCAGTTGGAGCACTTCCTGCTCGCGTTCCGAAAGAGGGTTATCTGAAGTGGCCGGGGTCTGCTCCGCATCCCTCTGAAAATGTCGCAGTATTCGCCGGGCAATGGTCGGGCTTAACGGTGGCTTCCCTTCCATGATGCCGGCGAGGCTGTCGATCATCGAGTTGGTAGGCTGGTCCTTGAGCAGGTATCCGTTGGCACCGGCCTTCAGAGCCTCGAAAAGATGACGGTCGTCATCAAAAATGGTTGCAACCACCAGGTAAGCCTCGGGCCGCTCTTTGCGCAGATGACTGAGAAGTGACATGCCGGAACCATCCGGCAGACTGAGATCAATCAGCGCCAGGGTGGGGAAAATATCCGGGAGCAGACGATGGGCCTGTTCCAGCGTGCCAGCCTGATAGATTTCCGGGCTTTGCATCGCTTTTTCAGCGATCGCCGCCAGCCAGGCACGGGTTTCCAGATGATCTTCAACAATCAACACCTGCTGCATCACACATCCTTTGCCCCGGCAAAGCCGCGGGGAGATCCTTTCCGTCAATGACCCAAGTGTAGAAGCAACAGGCATGGAAATTCAAAACAGGCCCCTTTGAAAGAGCTTCAAAAGGGGCCTGCCGGTTAACCGATCACTGCTGGCGCTGATAGCCAAAGTCGGTGAACAGCTGGGTATCCCGGAACTGCTCTTCATCCGGATTGGCCGCCGGATCAGTCAGTAGCAGGGTATTGCCGTCAATGCCGTAAAGATCGTAGACCTCAACACCG
>JAWOAO010000446.1:0-3288 GCA_046498485.1 Marinobacter sp.
GTAGGTGAGCTCAGCCCCCAGATCACGGGCGAACGAACGGAACAACGCCCAGGAGGCCGCGTTGTCGTCGGTAATCGTGGTTTCCAGGTGCGTGACTTGCTTGCACGCGTCCCGGCCGACGATCGCTTTCAGCATGCGCTTGGCGAGGCCTTGCCCACGACCTTTCTCGTGGACTGCCACTTGCCAGACAAACACGGTCTCGGGCTGTTGGGGAGGGATGTATCCGGAGATAAAGCCGACCAGATCGCCTTCCTTCTCCGCGGCCACACCGGTTTCGGCGAAGTGGCTGCACTGCAACAAGTTGCAATATATCGAGTTGGGGTCCAGCGGGGGGCATTCTGCGACCAGCTGGTGGAGCCTGTAGCCATCATCTTTGTTGGGTTTGCGAAGACTGATGGCGGTGGTATTCGATCCTTCTGATGTCATGACGTAATCAATTCGCTTCAAAAAGTTAGGGTTGAATTATATAGACCACAAAATATATTTCAAGTGCAACTAAGGCAACGACCACCACAGAGCCCTGCCTGTTGCTTTAAGAATAGACCCAATTGAAGCATTCGCCAGTGACAGATTGATTAAACTCCGGGAATGAAACTGACCCGATCAGCGGTCAGGGCGGTGCCGCCCAGAATGCGGGTTCGATAGGACAGGGCGGCATCGGACGCCTCGGGCCAGAGCGCATCAAAACGCGCCAGCCAGGCGTCAAAATCAAATCTGACCGGCAGCAGGGAAACACTGAGACCAGCGGCACTGACACCGGCGATCGGCACCGTTGCCGGGCTTGAGCGCGCGACCCGGGTGATCAAACCACAACGATCGCCCGCGAGGTTAGCCATACCGGCCGAGCCGTTGTTGGCCACCACCCGGGCACGACCGCCTACCGTGCCCGACCAAAGCACTGGAAGGCAGGTATGGGTTGACGCAATCACATCCGCACCGGTGCTTTCAAACCAGCCAACAAGCCCGCAATCCTTTTTGGCACTAAACGCTTCGTGCGCCAGCCCCCACCCCGCCAACGACTCGGGGTCCCCATGCAACACAAGAATCTTTAGGCCTCCAAACATCAGGCATCGATACTTGGGTAACAGCGACAACCGCCGGCAAAGATCAGGGTGATTTTCGGCAACCGCCTGAAGCCGGCTCATCATCCGGTTGGACCGTGCCACCACATGCTGGTCAACGAATGACGGGTAGGCACAACCACAGCCGGCGCCGTCACTCGGATTGGCCAGCTCGTATTCGACATTGCCGAGGCTGACGGTGTGATTCAGCACCCGGCTGTTAATCTCCCGGAACAGCTCATCGCTGGCATTGAACCAGTTGAAATCACCATTAAAGACCAGGCGCACCCGATGGCCGTGCTGCTCTTCCGCCAGCGCCATCTGTTCTATCTCATCCAGCGCATACGGATTGCCGTACAGGCCACCGACGATGTAGAGCACGTCCTCGTTAACGGCCCCGGCGTCTTCGCACAAGCGTTCCGGTTGATAGCGATACGCCAACGGACAACTGCGACCTTCGTCACTCACTGCGTGCTCCTCATGCCTGGCCCGCCGCCAGTGAGCGACCGGCAAGACGGCGCAGTACCAACGGCAGCAAGAAACCAGTGCTGCAGATCAGAAAACCATAGGCGTTGACGCCCAACAGCAGCGCATAGGCGCCGTCACCAATGGCCCAACTTGCCGGAATCAGGCCCACAGCCAGCAACACGCCGAGACTCAGACCGGTCCAGAAACTCAGGTGAAAACTCCAGGGCGACCAGCGGGTAAAGCCATAAAACAGAAACACCGGCGCCAGGCCCATCACCATGGTGCCGGAGATGGTAGTGGCCTTGAGTATGTCGGTGCCGGCAAACATCGGCAAGTTGCCCAGCAAGGCAAACACAATCATCACCACCGCGCCCACCCGCACGCTCGGCAGTTTGTCCGTCGCCCGACGGGCCAGCTTGGGCAGATCCACCGCCAGGGACTTCGCCAATGAACTGAATGTGGAGTCCAGCGTCGAGCCCGCCGAGGTCATCATGATCACACTCATAAAGAACAACGCCGCCAGCCCCAGTGACTGACCCACCGCCGCGGGCGCATTAGCCATGGCATCAATGCCGTTCAAGCGGGCATGCACACCGACCAGACTGAAGATAAACACCGCGACAAAGCCCAACAGACCGGCCACCACGAAGCTCTTGAGCATGGTCTTTTCCTTGTTCACAAAGCCCCGGTCGGTCAGCACCGGGTCGTGGAACGGGTAACTGAACAGTTGCAGCAAGGCCACCAGCAGCAAGTCAAAGCCGGCATCAAGCCGAAACTCACCGTTGCCCAGCAGGGCACTGACGTCGTTGGCGGGAATGATCAGAAACAGCACCGCACCCACAAAGAACACGAACACAAAGGTCTGGATGACATCGGTAAAAATCGACGACCGCAGCCCACCTTTGAGGCTGTAGGCCAGGGTAAACGCGGTAAACAGCATCGCTGCAGTGTAATACTGCCAGTCACCGGGCCGCCCGAAATAGCCGCCGACCACCGCCGTGTTACTCCAGACCTCGTTATACAACCGAATCAGAATCGCCGCCGCAAATGCCAGACTGGCCAGCCGGCCAAAGCGGGAGGTCAGAAACTCCTGCAAGCTGCGGGCACCGGTCTGGGTGCGGATCAGGTAGATCACATACCCGGCCACCGGAATCGACAACCAGTAACTGGCATACGCCAGCCCACCCACCACGCCGTATGACGCGCCAAGATTGGCGGCATTGGTCACCGACTTGGCAAAAATCCAGCTGATAAAAATACTGGCAGTCAGCGACCACTGCCCCACCGGATTGCCCTGATCATCCGCGCCTTTGTAAAACGAATTCGCATTCTTGCTCTTCGGTGACAGCACGTACATGACCACGCCGTACACCAGCAGAAAACCCCAAAACAGGGAGGCCTCCGTCACGTTCATTCTTTATTCCTGGTTTTTGGTTCCGGGGCTTTTCCCGGGGTTTGCTGTTTGGGAGTGTAGGGGCTGGCCGGTAGGGGGTTCAAAAAAACGCCCGTGAATACATCCCTGTAGGGCTCGGTCGCGCCATCCCTGGCGCTCCACGTTTTTTGAGCCCCCTACCGACCATCCCCTTGTTCAATTTCAATCGTAGCCTCCCCGACGAAGGGACTGACTGCCAAAGAAACAGAATGGTCTTCGTAAATACTCTTTCTGTTCTCTGTTTTCTTTCAACGGACAGCAGAGCAGCATCCGCGGTCTGGGGGGTGATGTTTTTTTCCCGCCAGGAAAAAGATGTCTGAGCGAAGC
>JAWOAO010000454.1:0-3279 GCA_046498485.1 Marinobacter sp.
CCGACCTGAACCGGTTGATCGAAAAAGCCCTCAAGGCCAATCCGAGCCTGGCGGCCACCGCGGAAGCGGTGATTCAGGCCGATCTGCAATTGCGCAGTGCCGGCGCGGCGCTGTTGCCGTCGATTGCCGCGTCAGTGAGCAGCGGACGGCAGGCTTCACGGGCTTCGGGCGAGAACACCGCCACCGGAGGCTCCACCAGTGCCGGCTTGTCGGTAGATTATGAGCTGGACTTATGGGGGCGTTTGTCGGCCAGTGAAGGCGCCGCCCTGGCAAACTTCCAGGCGACCCGGTTTGATTATGATACCGCCCGGATAACGCTGGTGGCCTCGGTCGCCAGTACCTGGTTTGAATGGCTGGAGCTACAGCAGCGGGTAGACGTCGCCAACAAAAATCTGGAGCTGGGCGAGCGAACCCTGACCCTGGTGGATGCCCGCTATCGCAATGGTGTGGCCAGCCGGGCTGAGCTTGCCCGCCAGCAAACGTCGGTGCTGAGCCTGCGCAATGCGGTGCCGCCACTGGAATACCAGGCCCGGCAGCGATTGGCGGTGTTGCAAGTGTTGACGGGTGAACTGCCTTTTGCGGGCGAGCAGCCGGTAGCCGATATTACGACGGTCAGTATTCCGCAAATCAACCCCGAAGCGCCGGCGGAGCTGGTCACACGACGGCCCGACCTTGCAGCCCATGAAGCTCGGCTGATAGCGGCCAGCGCAGATATTGAGCAGGCGAGGGCTGCGTTGCTGCCGTCGGTATCGCTGAGTGCGGCAGCACGGCTTTCTGCCGACGGCTTTCTGAGTCTTGCCGATCCGGTCCGCAACGTAAGCGGTCTGTTAAGTTTGAGCCAGGTGTTGTTTGACGGTGGCCAACGCCGTAACACCGTGGCTATCTCGGAATCCCGTCAGGTCGCCCTGCTGGAAAATTACCGGGGCAGTCTGCTGGCGGCTTTCCAGGAGGTAGGCGATGCCCTGGACCGTGAGGCACTCTATCAGGAGCAGGAAGGTCGGTTACAGGAGATCCTGGCGCGGGCTGAAGAAACCCTCCGGCTCACCGAGGTACGTTACCGTGAAGGTGCTGATGAACTGCTGACCTTGCTGGACAGTCAGCGCAATGTGTTCGATGTGCGTCAGCAGCTCAGCCAGGCCCGCCTCAACCGGCTGATTGCTGCGGTGGATCTTTACAAGGCGCTGGGGGGCGGTTGGGACCGCGATAGTGAGAGTGAGGCGCTGGCTATAGCCCAGGCTCGGGAATAACCCCGTTCACCAAAAAGTCAGACTGGCTGAAGTTGTGAACTTGCTTGCGGCCATCCTCAAGAGTGAGGCTCATGGACACCTGGTGGTCAGAGGTGGCAACGATCAGTTTCTGATAAGACTTCGGCGCACGATCCCGCAACGCCGTGGCTGAAAACAGGGCGACGTTCAGGCCGGCCGTTCCATTCTCTGCCTTCCAGGGCAATTGGTAGAGTTTTGCTTGCAGCGCCCGGGCCGACAGAAACTGAAACATCTCCACACCGCTGTTACGCATATCCGTGCCAAGCGCCTGCGATTCCCGGTAGCTGATGGGGTCGGTCAGGGTTTCGTGCAGATCCTGCCATTCTCCGGCTTGCAGCCGCACCGCCTGTTCCGAGCGAAAGCGGACCGAGAAAACGGTGTGCAGCGTGGTCAGTGGGCGCCTGAACGGGACTGAAAGATGACCGGTGAAGACCAGACGGTAAAACGCGGTTTCGGCAAGCACGGTCGGAATGCTCATGGCACCGTAGAACAGGCTGGGCTCAAAACTGCGGCCAAAGCGGGAGCCATGCTTCAGGGGCGGGTACCGAAACGGGGTGGACAGCAAATAATGCAGTTTATCGGCGGTTGCAGGAACGGCGGGCTTGCTGCCCTCCAGCAACTGTTCCAGGCGCGCCTGTTCCTGCATGTTGTCGACGATCCGGGAGGTGGCAATCTCTTCCTGACTCTCAACTGCCCGGTAAAGCATTCCCTGAAGGCTGCCGATGGCGCCTGCAATACGCGCCGTGTAATTCAAATCCGCCCTCGCATCGCATCAAGGTAGTGCACCACCCGCACCAGTCCTTCGGTGGTCTGGATCAGTTCTCTGGGGACGGCGTGAAAATAGTCGTTGCGGGTGTTCAGCCAATGCGCCATGGCTTCACTGTCGCCGCCGGTCAGGGCATAGATGCTTCGGTATACCCGGACAAACAACAGCGCCAGTTCGCCGGATTTGCTGGCCGGATCAATACCGTCACGGGTCAGCCCGCTGCGGTTGCGGCCAACAATGGCCGCAACTTCCGCCTGCGGCAAGCCGAAGGCTTTGGCGGCATTCAGCAGGGCCTTGGCAAGCAGGGCTTTGTCGCTGGTTTGTGGGGCCAGTACTGCGGATTCTGTCATGGCAGCTACTCCGGTGTGACTTTTCATCATTATAGACGTTTCTGATGAAAATGCGACGCCAGTTATTTCGGGTAGCCGGTGATGCTCCTGATCTTGCGATAGAGCGGCTGCAGGCGGGGATACATGTCGAGATAGACCTCTTTATACAGGCGTTGGTACATCGCCTGGGCTTCCGGTGCCGGCTCAAACACGTCGCCAACCCGGGTCATGGCGCGGACTGCGCTGTCAAAATCCGGGTGCAAACCCAGGCCGACGGCGGCGTCGATGGCGGCACCCAGGCCGGAGGTCTCATAGGTGTGGGGGCGTTCGGCGGGCAGGCCGAATATATCCGCGGTCAGTTGCATGGCGGCATCACTCTGGGAGCCGCCGCCGGCCACTCTGAGCCGTTTTATGGCCTGACCACTGCGTTTCTCGATTAGCTCTTTGCCTTCGCGCAGGGCGTAGGCCAGCCCCTCCAGAATGGCACGATAAAGGTGGGCACGGGTGTGCACATCACCAAAGCCGATGATCGAGCCTTTCGCTTCCGGACCAGGCTGACAAAATCGTCCATCAGGCTCTGAATAGCGGAAATATCAAACAGGCTCGCCAGATCGAAAGTATTGATGCAATCTTCGGTAATCCGTGGAGTGGATGAATCTGGGCTTGTATTCATAAGGTATTAATGATGAAAGCAGTAATCAATGGATGAGGTTATCGGACGGGATATTAACTCATCTCGGAATCACAGCAAAAGAAAAATTAACCCGCACTACAAAATTTCCAGCAAATTTTGATACTTTCGCAAACTGTCAAATGAGATGGCTGAGCTAAAAACGCCAAATACAGGGCGTGCCACTGGTGAGCTTTTGCGATGTCATCATTGTTCGTAATGTTTACGAATCAGTTCAATCACCGCCTG
>JAWOAO010000458.1:0-3401 GCA_046498485.1 Marinobacter sp.
TCAAGCCCCTCCAATCAAATTTGCTGCGAAGCACAACAACGTGGCATTTCCTACAGAATATCGAGGAAATCCGGAGCATTGGGGCGCCAAATTGATTTTTTCGTCGACATCACAAGCATTTTGGGTTCGGCTATTGCGTACCAGGTGGAATATCTTCGGCAAGCCAAGGAAACCGCTTTCCTGATAGAATCGAACGTCGCATAGCACCGAGACCCGAACAACGGGCAGAATTGAGCAATAAATGAGCACATACGCAGCTTCAGAAAATCCCGGAAAATCCGTTGGAAGCCCTGACAAAACTGGACCCGAGCCATCCCGCCGGTTCTGCGTGGCGCCGATGATGGACTGGACCACTCCGCACTTCCGCTACCTCGCCCGTATTCTTAGCCGGCGGACATTGTTGTACACCGAAATGGTTACCACCGGCGCATTGATTCACGGCGATACCGAGCGCTTTCTGCGGCATGATCCTTACGAATACCCGCTGGCACTGCAACTGGGTGGCAGCGATGCCCGGGAGCTGGCGCATTGCGCGAAACTGGCACAACAGTTCGGTTTTGACGAGGTGAACCTGAATGTCGGCTGCCCCAGTGACCGGGTGCAGAACAACATGATCGGTGCCTGCCTGATGGAGCATCCGGACAAGGTGGCTGAAGGCGTGGCGGCCATGATAGAGGCCACGGATATTCCGGTCACCGTGAAACACCGCATTGGCATCAATGGCCGGGAATCCTGGCAAGAGTTGTGCGAGTTTATCGAAACGGTGTCTGCCGCTGGCTGCAGGACCTTCATCGTGCATGCCCGCATTGCCATTCTGGAAGGCCTGAGCCCCAAGGAAAACCGGGATATTCCGCCGCTGAAATACGAGTGGGTTTACCACCTTAAACAGACCTATCCGCACCTGGAAATCATCATCAACGGGGGCATCAAGACCTTCGATGAGTGCCATGAACATCTGGCCCAGACCGACGGTGTAATGTTGGGCCGGGAGGCGTATCACAATCCCTGGCTGCTGGCGGGGGTGGATACCGAATTCTTTGCTGAGCCGGCGCCGGTCGCCAGCCGACACGAAGCGCTGCGCGCGATGTTTCCATTTATTCAACAGGAGCTGGACCGGGGTGTGTATCTGACTCACATCACCCGGCACATCATGGGGCTGTTTCTCGGCATGCCGGGGGGCCGGCAGTTCCGCCGCCACCTGAGTGAGAACGCCAACAAGCCGGGGTCCGGCCTTGAAGTGATCGAGCAGGCCCTGGCCAAGGTGCGGATGCCGGAAGCCATGCTGGCAGGCTGATCAGTCACCTACCTTTGGCCGTCTTGTTCCTGTCGTAAGCTGCCGTTATTGTAGAGGGGACGAAGGCACTCGGGAGCTGGGTGCCGCAACAACATCCAACAACCGGGACGACAAGACAAATGACCAGCAAGCTGGACCAACTCAAAACCATGACCACCGTGGTCGCGGACACCGGCGACATAGACGCCATTGCCCAATGGCGGCCGGAAGATGCCACCACCAACCCGTCCCTGCTGTTGAAGGCAGCCGCCTCCGACGCCTATCGCCCGATGCTGGATAAAGCGGTGACCTTCGCC
Organism: Marinobacter sp.; assembly: GCA_046498485.1. Taxonomy (GTDB): domain Bacteria; phylum Pseudomonadota; class Gammaproteobacteria; order Pseudomonadales; family Oleiphilaceae; genus Marinobacter. The sequence continues at coordinate 1,591 of JAWOAO010000458.1, forward strand.
AGCAAGCACGGTGGCTCTGCCGCCGATCAGCTGGCGGTGGCGACCGACATGCTCGCGGTGCTGGCTGGCAAGGAAATCCTGAACCTGATTCCCGGTGTGGTTTCCACCGAAGTGGATGCACGGCTGTCCTTCGATACCGCTGCAACGCTGGAGCGAGCACGCCGCCTGGTGGCGTTTTATGATCAGCAGGGTATTGATACCAGCCGGGTACTGATCAAGATTGCCTCGACCTGGGAAGGCATCCGCGCCGCCGAGCAACTCGAGAAAGAAGGCATCCGCTGCAACCTGACGCTACTGTTTTCCTTTGTGCAGGCGGTAGCCTGTGCTCAGGCCGGCGCGCACCTGATTTCTCCGTTTGTCGGCCGCATTCTGGACTGGCACCTGGCCAGCACCGGGCGAGCCAGTTATCCGGCGGCCGACGATCCGGGCGTGCAGTCCGTCAGCCGCATCTATAATTTCTACAAAGCCAACGGCTTCAATACCGTGGTGATGGGTGCCAGCTTTCGCAACATCGGTGAGATTGAAATGCTCGCTGGCTGCGACCGCCTGACCATCAGCCCTGCCCTGCTGCAGGAACTGAAAGACGATCAGGGCGAACTGCCCTGTCAGTTGAATGCCGAAACGGCCACCAGCAGCGAGACGATTGGCACGGTGGATGAAAAGCTGTTCCGCTGGGAATCCAATGAAGACGCCATGGCGACCGAAAAGCTGGCCGACGGCATCCGCCGGTTTGCCGCCGATCAGATCGAACTGGAACACCGGGTTCGCCAGCTGGCTTCAGTCGCGTGATGTGTGCCTGAACTAATAATGGTTAAACTATGATCGAACACCTGAAAAAACTCTTTGCCGTCCCGGCTGCAGAGCCGGTAACAACCGATGCACAGCAACTGGCCGTCGCCGCCACCGCACTGATGGTACAGTTGGCACGGGTTGATAATGACGAAGACGAACGTGAACTGAAAATCATCATGGAGTGCGCCGTTCAGGCCCATCAGGTCAGCCCGGAACAGGCAGAAGAGATTCTGGCAGATGCCCTGGCGCACGCAGACGATGCGACGTCGCTGTATGAGTTTACCGGGCAGATCAATGACCACTTCGATCAGGAACAGAAACAGGCCCTGCTGGAAAGCATCTGGCGGGTTGCCCTGGCTGACGGACGCATCGACAAGTACGAAGAACACCTTATTCGCCGCATGGCCGATCTGTTGCACCTTAATCACCGTGAGTACATGCAGGCGCGGCATCGGGCGGAAAACGCCGTCAGTTAATTCAAGGAGAGTCCATGTTAGCCATTCTTCACCCCAACACAGCGCTGGACAGCGAAGCTTACCGCCTGACCATGCATTATCTGGAAAATCTGCCGGGCGTCAGCCTGCGCGTGCACGAGGTGCAGGGTGCGAGCCAGCGGCTGACCGAAATCTACATGCTGGGTGACACCAAGACTCTCGACATTGACGATATCGAGGCGCTGCCCGCTGTCGAGCGAGCCATCCGCATTTCCGATGACTACCGTATTCTCGGGCGCCACAGAGACGACAACCGGCAGAGCGGCTTCACCTACAACGGTGTAGAGTTCAGTCAGAACAACCTGAATATCTTTGCGGGCCTGTGTGCGGTCGACGTGCCCGAGCATGTCGAAATGATGATGCAGGCACTGGAAGACAACGGTGAAGTCTGCACCCGAATGGGCGCTTACAAACCGCGTACCAACCCCTACTCGTTCCAGGGTCACGGTAAGGGCTGCCTGCCATGGGTGTTCGAGAAAGCTGGCAAACATGGCATCAAAGTGGTTGTCATGGAAATTACCCACG
>JAWOAO010000473.1:0-3716 GCA_046498485.1 Marinobacter sp.
GATGATGGCCTGAACGCCATCTCTACCGGCGTCTTTGCAGCGGTTGAGGGTGTCGAACGCCGAACCAGCGAAGGCGTGTTTCTGGAGGCGCTGAATATCGAGGTTGAGCGAGATGAGGATTCCGACTTTGAGCTCCAGGGAAGCTTCGAACCATCCCGATTGGCAGGCCAGCTGATAGAAGTACTTGGGGTTTCCATGATGGTGGCTGCTGGCGCAATTGACGATGAGCTGGAGGATTGTAGTGTTGTCGAGGTCCAATACCGCAGGGAAGGCAGTGGCTACCTGGCCACGGAAATCGAATGTGACGATGAGTAAAGGCACTCCGGGAACATGAACCACCTGGCCCATACCTTCCTCGCCCCGGACTCCCCTGAGGTTCGTGTCGGCAGCATTCTGGGTGACTTCACCCGGGGTGTTGTTATGTCGGAACTGCCGGAGCCGGTGCTTCGGGGCGTTCGCCACCACCGGGCGGTGGATGTCTTTACCGATCAGCATCCGGCCGTGCTGGCCAGCAAAGCACTGTTCTCGGCCCAGCGCCGCCGCTTTGCCGGCGTCGCGCTGGATATTCTGTACGATCACTACCTGCTACGACACTGGCACCGGTTCAGCCAGATTGATCACCACCGGTTTGTCGGTGGCGTATACCGGGAGCTGGCCACCCACGAGCATCTGATGCCCCAGCCCATGGTCAAAGTCACCCGCCTGATGGTGGTACATGACTGGTTTGGTGCCTATGAAGACTTCGAAAACATCGGCTACGCCCTGGACCGGGTGGCCACCCGCATCCGCTTTCCCAATCAGTTTGCCGGCATCATCGAAGAAATCCGGGCCCAGGATGACCAGCTGGAAGCCCGGTTTCTGGAGTTCTTTCCGGAACTCGTCCGGTTTGCGAGCGAAGACGCCCCCGGCTGCTCAACCCAGCCGTGAGCGTGCCTGCTGGTATTCCTCGCTCAGCCGTTGGACCAGCGCTTCAACACTCGGCACGTCGTTAATCTGGCTCACACCCTGGCCCGCCGACCATACCGTCTTCCAGGCCTTGGCTTCTTCATCCATGGGTTTGAGTTTTTCGCCGTAATTGACGTCGCCGGCCTGATTCAACTTGTCCATGTCGAAACCGGCGGCTTCCAGGCTCTGCCGCATGAAGCTCGCCGGCACCCCGGAAACCGCCGGGGTATGAATGATATCGCCAGACACCGCCGCAATAATCATGTTCCGGTAGGCGTCTTCCGCCTCCGACTCCTCGGTATTGATAAAGCGCGTGCCCATATAGGCCAGATCCGCGCCCAGCGCCTGCGCGGCCAGCACGTCTTCTCCGTGCGACAAACCACCGGCCAGCACAATGGTGCCATCAAACACCGCCCGGATCTCATGCACCAGCACAAACGGATTGGTGGTGCCGGCATGGCCACCGGCCCCGGCGGCCACCGCGATAATGCCATCGACCCCGGCCTCCGCCGCCTTACGCGCGTGCTTCTGATTGGTGACATCGTGGAACACCAGCCCGCCGTAACTGTGCACCGCCTCCACCACCTGGCTGGCGGCACCCAGCGAGGTGATCACAATCGGCACCTGATGCTTCACACACAGCTCCAGATCCGCCTGCCAGCGAGGATTGGTGCGATGCACCACCAGATTTACCGCGTAAGGCGCGGTGACCGACTCCGGACTGGCCGCCTGCCACTGCGCCAGCTCCGTCGTCATCTGCACCAGCCACTGCTCAAATGCCTCGCTGCTGCGCTGGTTCAGCGCCGGGAAGCTGCCGACAACCCCGGCCTTGCAACAGGCCAGCGCCAATCGGGGCGAAGAAATCAGAAACATCGGCGCTGCAATCAGCGGCAACGAGAGACAATCTTTCAGTTGTGAGGGTATTGGCATGATGGGTCCTTGATTTTTATTGGCACTTCCGCAGGATATAGGCGATCTTAGCCTGCCCGGCAAACGGATAAAACAAAAGGAGCCCAAGATGGGTGAAGCAAAACGACGTAAACACACCGGCGCGCCCTCGCCGCGCAGTAATGGCAACAAAAAGCCGATGATCATCGCGGTCTCGGTTGCCGTAGTGATCGCAGTCATCGTCGGTTTGTATATGACCACCAGGCCGCCCGCACCCACCTCAAGTGCCTTACCGGTTGCTGCCCCCGGCGCGCCCGAATTCCCCGCCGCGCTGGACCAGTACGGCGTCTCCGTCGGCCCCGACGACGCGCCCGTCGTCGTGCGCGAATTCGCCGACTACCAGTGCCCGGCCTGCGCCACCTTCGCCCCGGCCAGCAAACGCCTGAAAGACGAGTACGTCGACACCGGCAAAGTCCGCTTCGTCTACTTCGACCTGCCCCTGCGCCAACACCCGAATGCCGTGCCCGCCGCCCAGGCCGCCCGCTGCGCCGGCGACCAGGACCAATACTGGCCCATGCACGAAAAACTCTACAGCGCCCAAAGCGAATGGAGCGGCACCAGCGACCCGACCGCCACCTTCACCCGTTACGCCAACGGCCTGGGCCTGGACGAACGACGCTTCAACCGCTGCCTGGCCACAGAACTGCACAAAGAAGCCGTAGAAGACAGCCTGCAAGTGGCTACCCAAATGCGCGTGATGAGCACCCCGACGGTCATGGTCGACAACATCCAGTTGACCCGCCCTGGCTGGGGCCAGTTATCGGCCGTGGTGGAGCGTGAACTGAACAAGACTGAAAACTGATCACACACCAGCTTACGAATGCTTTCCATGACGGCAAACTGAAAAGTTAGCCGGCTGATGGGGAGGGCCCTACAAAAGCCTGCGGAGGCATGGATGGCGGAGCGGAGCGTACAGGGAAGTATTCACAGCGTCTTTTGTAGGGCCCTCCCCATCAACCGGCGGCCCCCATGGCACCCAGGGCGAGCCCCAGGCACCGAAAATACGGCCATCCCCAACTTGCGCCCAACTCCCAATTGGTTAAACTCTGCCCCCCAACATCACCGCACCCGTGATAGAAATCAAACCATGCTCCGGATTTACGATCCGGCCCGCAGGAGAAAACCATGAGCAACGAAATCGTCGTCTGCGCACTCTACAAGTTCGCCGTCCTCAATGACTACAAAGCGCTACGCCAGCCCCTGCTGAAGCTGATGCTCGACAAAGACGTCCACGGCACCCTGCTGCTGGCCAAAGAAGGCATCAACGGCACCATCGCCGGCAGCCGCCAAGGCATCGATACCGTCAAAGCCTGGCTCGACAGCGACCAACGCTTTCAAGGCATCGACTACAAAGAATCTTACGTCGAATTTCAGCCCTTCAAACGGACCAAAGTAAAACTCAAGAAAGAAATCGTCACCATGGGCGTCGACGGCATCGACCCCAAACGCATCGTCGGCACCTACGTGGATGCCAAAGAATGGAATGCCCTCATCTCCGACCCGGACGTCCTGCTCGTCGACACCCGCAACCAGTACGAAGTCGAGATTGGCACCTTCAAAAACGCCGTCAACCCGGCCACCGACACCTTCCGGGAATTTCCCGAGTATGTGAAACAGAACCTCGACCCGGCCACACACAAAAAAGTCGCCATGTTCTGCACCGGCGGCATCCGCTGTGAAAAATCCACCGCCTACCTGAAACAACAGGGCTTTGACCAGGTGTACCACCTCAAGGGCGGCATCCTGAAGTACCTCGAAGACGTACCCCGGGAACAAAGCCTGTGGCAGGGCGAGTGCTTCGTGTTTGATGACCGGGTAACCGT
>JAWOAO010000024.1:0-4770 GCA_046498485.1 Marinobacter sp.
TGGCAATGATTGAGTTGCTTGGTTGACAAATAAAGTGAGGACATTATGAGTACAGTTGAAGAGCGCGTTAAGAAGATTGTTTGTGAGCAGCTGGGCGTGAAAGAGTCCGAGGTTCAGAATTCATCTTCTTTTGTAGAGGATCTTGGCGCTGACTCACTGGACACTGTTGAGCTGGTTATGGCCCTGGAAGAGGAATTCGAGACTGAAATTCCTGACGAAGAGGCCGAAAAGCTGGGCTCAGTTCAGAACGCGATTGACTACATCGTCGCGCACACCTGATACTCTGCTAGTCAGATAGCCAGGCCAAAAGCCGTCCTTTGAAGTCTAGAAAGGGCGGCTTTTTTATTGCCTGAATGGATGTCATATTGGTCAGGCGTTACACAGAATAATCGGGTGAACAGGGTTATGAGCAAGCGGCGGGTTGTTATCACGGGCATGGGCATGCTGTCTCCGGTGGGGAACGATGTTGAATCCTCCTGGAGTGCTATTTGTGCCGGGCGCAGTGGCATTGGTCTGATCGATCGGTTTGACACAACGAACTACAACGTACGCATCGGTGGAGCGGTCAGAGGCCTTGATATCGAGCCTTACCTGTCCACCAAAGAAGCGCGCAAACTGGACGCATTCATCCACTACGGCCTGATTGCAGCGCAGCAGGCGGTGGATGACAGTGGTCTGGAACACTTTGACAAACTGGACAAGGAGCGGGTGGGTATTGCCATTGGCTCCGGTATTGGCGGCCTGGAATACATCGAGAAAAACGTGATCCTGATGGAGAAGTCGGGCCCGCGTAAGGTCTCTCCGTTCTTCGTGCCGGCGTCGGTGATCAACATGATTGCCGGCAATGCCGCGATTCGGTTTGGCTACAAAGGGCCTAACATTGCCATTGTCACGGCTTGTACAACCGGCACCCACAATATTGGCTACGCCGCCAGAACCATCGCTTATGGCGATGCTGACGTCATGCTGGCCGGTGGTTCCGAGATGGCGACCACCCGCTCTTCGGTGGCGGCGTTCTCGTCTGCCCGAGCTCTGTCGACCCGCAACGAGGAACCTGAAAAAGCCAGTCGCCCCTGGGACAAGGATCGGGACGGTTTTGTGCTCAGCGATGGCGCCGGTGTGCTGGTTCTTGAGGAACTGGAGCATGCCAAAGCCCGCGGAGCCACCATACACGGAGAGATCATCGGTTTTGGCATGAGCGACGATGCTCATCACATTACCTCGCCCCCGGCAGACGGCGATGGTGCTGCTCGTTCAATGCGCAACGCCATCCGTGATGCGGGCCTGAAGCCCGAGCAGATTGATTACATCAATGCTCATGGCACGTCCACGCAAGTGGGCGATATTGCGGAAGTGGCCGCCGTAAAGTCGGTATTTGGTGCCCATGCCAAAAAGCTTGCGATGAGCAGTACCAAGTCCATGACCGGTCACCTGCTGGGCGCGGCTGGCGCGGTTGAGACCATTTTCTCGGCCTTGGTAACGCGCGAGGGTATATTGCCGCCCACCATCAACCTGGACAACCCGGATGAAGGCTGCGACCTGGATTTCGTGCCGCACAAGAGCCGGCCAGCGGATGTGCGCGTGGCGCTGTCGAACTCGTTCGGTTTCGGTGGCACCAACGGCACCCTGATCGTCGCTCGCTACCAGGGCTGAGGCCGCCATGTTCCATCTTTATTGGGCGGACGAAGGCGGGGTTCCGGCGGGTGACCGGGGCTTTGCTTACGGGGATGGTCTGTTTGAGACGATGTCGGTAACCGGTGACCGGTCGCCTTTGCTGGGTTATCACCTGGATCGGCTCAGCCGGGATGCGGGGCGCCTGGCGATTCCCGCTGCGCGCTCTGAACTGGAAAAAGTCTGCGCCCGGGCCTTGGCCCGGTATGCCGGTGAGTATGGTGGCGGTAACTGGGTTCTCAAACTGACGCTGACCCGAGGTTCGGGCGGACGCGGCTATCGACCAGACCCCGGAGTTCAGCCTAATCTGATGGTTTCCCATTCTCATGCGCCGGCCCCGGCGGATCCCGACGGTGTTGTGGTGGATTTTTCGCGCATTCCGTTGACCGTCAACCCGCTTTTTGCGGGTATCAAATCGCTGAATCGCCTGGAGCAGGTGATGGCTGCACGCGAGCTTCGCGGCGACGTTTACGAAGTATTGATGAGCAATCGGGATGGCCAGGTAGTGGAGGGAACCCGAACCAATCTTTTTGTCTGCTCTGGCGAGACCTGGATTACACCGCCGTCGGCAACCCTTGCGGTTGCCGGTGTGATGCGCCGTTATGTGCTTGATCGTTTGCACAGCACCGGCCATGAGGTGAGGGAAGCGCCGCTGCAGTTGGATGATCTGGTGGGTGAGCGGTGTCGGGGTATGTGGCTAACCAACAGCGTGCTGGGTGTGGTATCGGTTCGCAAGCTGGCGGGTCACGATTTGCCTGTCGACCAGCGACTTGCGACAATCGTCGGCTCACCGGCAATACTGGATTGATTTACGTGTTAAAGAAGCTATTGATTGTTTTCATTGCGGCCATGGTACTTCTGGCAGCTGGCAGTGGGCTTTGGTCCTGGCAGGGTTTGCAAACGCTGCAGCAGCCGGTGGCGTTGGAAGAGCCGGTGCTTTTTAAGGTGCCGCCCGGAACCGGATTCGGTCAGGTGGCGCGGCAACTTGAAAGCGAAGGCTTTGTGTCTGACGCCCTGTGGCTTCGGCTTTATGGTCGCCTGAACCCGGAACAGACCAGAATCAAAGCCGGCGACTACGAATTTTTGCCGGGGATGACGCCGCTCACCATGGTCGAGACCATGGTGGAGGGCAAGGTGAAACTGTGGTCCGTTCAGTTTATTGAAGGCTGGACGTTCGGTGATTTACGTGCTGCCCTGGCACGTACCGAGCACCTGAACAAGGTGACAACAGACTGGTCTGATGAACAGGTGATGGCAGCGGTGGGTGCCGAAGGGCAGCATCCCGAAGGCTGGTTCTTCCCGGACACCTTCCTGTTCAGTGGCAGCGAGTCAGATCTGGATATCCTCAAGCGGGCCTATAATCGTATGGTGACAGTGCTTGAGGAAGAGTGGCAGAACCGCGCCGAAGGGTTGCCCTACGACTCGCCTTACGAAGCCCTGATTATGGCCTCTATCGTGGAGCGAGAAACCGGGGTGCCGCGGGAGCGCCAGCAAGTCGCCGGCGTGTTTGTGCGTCGCTTACAAAAGGGCATGCGCCTGCAGACCGATCCTACCGTCATCTATGGCATGGGGGATCAGTATGAGGGGCGCATTCGTCGCAGCGACCTGCGAGCCTACACACCGTACAACACCTACCGTATTGATGGGCTGCCGCCAACGCCTATTGCCCTGTCGGGCCGGGATTCGATTCACGCCGCGTTGCATCCTGCTGAGGGTGATACCTATTATTTTGTCGCCAGAGGCGATGGCAGTCACAAGTTTTCCAGGACCCTGGCCGAGCACCAGCAGGCCGTCAGGGAATTTCAGTTGAGTCGCCGACAAGACTATCGCTCGTCTCCGGCACCAGACACCCTGAACGAAAATGGTCCGGAACAATGATGCAAGCCAGAGGTCGATTCATTACATTTGAAGGCACCGAGGGGGTTGGCAAATCCACCCAGCTGGAAAACGCCGCCGATACGCTCAAGCATCTGGGGATCGAGTTCCTTGTTACCCGCGAGCCGGGCGGCACGCCCATGGCTGAAAAGATTCGCGAGTTGCTGTTGGCGCCCCGTGACGAGCCGGTTCATGAAACGACCGAGCTGCTCCTGATGTTCGCGGCCCGGGCCCAGCACCTGCACAACCGCATTCTGCCAGCCCTTGCTCAGGGGCAGTGGGTCTTATGTGACCGCTTCACTGATGCAACCTTCGCCTATCAGGGCGGAGGGCGAGGAGTGCCCAGAGAGCAGATTGCGCTGCTGGAAGCTCTGGTGCAGGGCGATGTCAGGCCAGATCACGTCATTTTGCTGGATGCGCCGGTAGAAACCGGTATGGCCAGGGCTCGTAAACGGGGTGAGCTGGACCGGTTTGAGCAGGAAACCCAGGCGTTTTTCCAGCGAATTCGGGATAGCTATCTGGAGCGGGCAACCGCGCTGCCGTCAAAGTACCACGTAGTCAATGCAGCGCTTCCCCTTGAACAGGTGTCTGCCAGTGTTTCTGCTTTACTGACCGCCCTCGTGAAAATGCCGGCGCAAGCCTGACGACGTCGTTTTTCGTTGCTTTCGTGCACTTTTTGTAATGATCTGCTTTAATTGATGTACATTCTCAATTAACGGCCGGCAGCATTAATGCTCAACGCGAAACTCCTGAAACTTCCTATCGCCGCTCATCAGCATCGGCATGAACACCACCAGATCGTGATCGGGGTGAGGGGAGAAGCCGAGCTCAGTGTTGACGGAACCGGGGCTCACCTGGATACCTGGCGAGCCTGCGTAGTGCCGACTGAGGCCAGCCACGATTACTCTGGTGATGACCAGAATCACGTTCTGGTGATCAACCTTGATCCACTCACACCCGCTATTAATACCCCGGCCCACGCCGATTACGAACGGATGATGCGCTTCTTCGAGAAGCCACGAACCTTGCAAATGGACAGCCGTCTGCAAGGGTTCGTCCAGTTTGTCGCCAATGAGTTTGACCGGGCACCGGATAGCACCACGCTTCAGCAACATCTGGGTGCGAGTGTGTTGTATTGCATGGCAGACCGTATCGTTGACCGTCAGGTTCAGACCACACACAGAAGCGTTATCAGTCCTGAAGCCATTCACCATTATATCCTGA
>JAWOAO010000206.1:0-2777 GCA_046498485.1 Marinobacter sp.
GTTTACCACCAAAGCGAATTTGCGAGACAACTACCCGTTCGGCATGTTCGCCACGCCGATGTCAGACGTGGTCCGGGTGCACGCCTCCAGCGGCACAACCGGCAAACCGACCGTCGTGGGTTACACCCAGAGCGACATCAACACCTGGGCCGACATTGTTGCCCGCTCCATCCGGGCTGGTGGCGGCTCCCGGGGTGACAAAGTACACATTGCCTATGGCTACGGCCTGTTCACCGGCGGCCTTGGTGCGCATTACGGGGCTGAGCGCCTGGGCTGTACAGTCATCCCCATGTCGGGCGGCCAGACCGAGAAACAGGTCCAGCTGATCAAGGATTTTCAGCCCGACATCATCATGGTGACACCGTCCTACATGCTCAACATCGCCGACGAAATGGATCGCCAGGGCATCGATCCGCACCAACTGCCCCTGCGTCTGGGCATTTTCGGGGCCGAGCCCTGGACCAACGCCATGCGCGCCGAGATTGAAGAACGACTCGGCATCCAGGCCCTGGATATCTATGGCCTGTCTGAAGTTATGGGCCCCGGTGTCGGCATGGAGTGCATCGAAACCAAAGATGGTCCCACCATCTGGGAAGACCACTTCTATCCGGAAATCATCAACCCGGAAACCGGTGAGGTGTTGCCTGACGGAGAATACGGTGAGCTGGTCTTTACCTCACTGACCAAGGTGGCTCTGCCAGTTTTGCGTTACCGCACCCGGGACCTCACCCGCCTGCTGCCGGGAACGGCCAGGCCCATGCGCCGGATCGACAAGATCACCGGCCGCAGTGATGACATGCTGATTATCCGTGGCGTGAACGTGTTCCCGAGCCAGATCGAGGAACAGGTGCTGAAATGTGAAGCACTGGCGCCGCACTACGAGATTGAGGTGTACAAAGACGGCAACCTGGACTGCGTGGACATCCGTGCCGAACTCAAGCCCGGCGTTTCCGGCGACGACGTGCGCGCCAGGGCCGCCAAGGAGTTGTCACACCACATCAAGTCCTACATTGGCATCAGTACTCGGGTGGAAATCGTGGAAGCCAACCGCCTGGCCCGTTCCGAAGGCAAGGCCAAACGGGTATTCGACCGCCGTAACAGCTAAGCCTGACTGACTCGCCGGGGGCGGCCCGCAGCCATTGCAGCCGCCCCTGGCATCGACACACCCGTCGGCCGCCGATTTAATTTTACTCTCCGGTTGCCGTTCTCAATAGTATTTGCTCACGTATCATATTTTTTATTATTAAAATCAGAACCATAAGACGTATAAAATAACTTTTCAGATATAACATGACACGCAAAGACTGCCCTTGATATTTATTCAGTATCATATAATATGAATTGATACGCCCACAGAACAACAAGCCCGACCCGGAGGTATTTTATGTACGCCCAGCTCGTTGAAACCGGTGCCAAGCGCCTGAAGACCAAAGAAGAGATGTCGCCTGAAGAGCGCGAGTTTCAGGAAAAAGTCGACGCCGAAATCAAAATTGAACCGAAGAACTGGATGCCAGACGCTTACCGCAAGACTCTGGTACGTCAGATCTCCCAGCACGCCCACTCCGAAATAGTCGGCATGCTGCCCGAAGGTAACTGGGTTACCCGGGCGCCGAACCTGAAGCGCAAGCTGCAGCTGATGGCCAAAATTCAGGACGAGGCCGGCCATGGTCTGTACCTCTACAGCGCCATGGAAACCCTGGGTGCTGATCGTGATGAAGAAATCGAAAAGCTGCACCAGGGCAAAGCCAAATACTCCAGCATTTTTAACTACCCGACCCTGAACTGGGCCGACATGGGCGCCGTGGGCTGGTTGGTGGATGGCGCGGCCATCGTCAACCAGGTGGTACTGCAGCGCACCTCCTACGGCCCCTATTCCCGGGCCATGGTCCGCATCTGTAAGGAAGAGAGCTTCCACCAGCGTCAGGGTTACCAGATCCTGCTGGACATGATGCGTGAAGGCACCGAAGAGCAGAAAGCCATGGTTCAGGACGCCATCGATCGCCTATGGTGGCCGGCCCTGATGATGTTCGGCCCGCACGATGACGAGTCTCCGAACTCACAGCAGTCCATGGCCTGGAAGATCAAGCGCAAGAGCAACGATGAGCTGCGCCAGATGTTCATTGACCAGACGGTTCCGCAGCTTGAATTCCTGGGATGCACCGCGCCGGACCCGGATCTGAAGTGGAACGAAGAAACCGGCCATTACGATTTCGGTGAGATCAACTGGCAGGAATTCTACGACGTTCTCAAGGGCAACGGCCCCTGCAACCGCGAGCGCATCAAAACTCGCAAGAACGCAATTGACGAGGGCGCCTGGGTCCGCGAAGCGGCCGTCGCCTATGCCAAAAAACAAAAACAGCGCGCGCAAGCCGCGTGATACCGGAGGAATACAACATGTCTGAATGGCGCCTTTACGAAGTTTTTGTGCGGTCCAAGCACGGTCTGAACCACAAACACGTGGGAAGCGTGCACGCATCTGACGCCGAGATGGCTATGGAAAACGCCCGTGACCTATACACACGCCGAAATGAAGGCGTGAGCATCTGGGTTGTGCCCTCCGACACCATCACGGCCTCCGCATCCGACGAGAAGGAAGTACTTTTCGACCCGTCGGAAGACAAGATTTACCGGCACGCTTCTTTCTACGAGCTGCCCGATGAAGTCGGACACATGTAAGGAGCGGATCCAATGACACAAGCAGAAGCACTACAGGAATACCTGCTGAGACTGGCAGATTCCGACATGATCCTGAGCCAGCGCCTTTGCGAACTGTGCGG
>JAWOAO010000130.1:0-2695 GCA_046498485.1 Marinobacter sp.
TTCCGGCGTGCCACCCAGCGAATCAAAGTAATGCTGGCTGCGGTAGATGTTCAGCTCGTCCCCCGGCCGCAATCCGGCGGTGGCACCAGAAGCCAGTGTCACCCTCTCACCGTCGACCCGGGTCACCCGCGCCATAAAGGGCTGACAGGCTAAGGTATTATTTACCGCTGCAGTCATGTCACTGATCACCCCTTCGACCGCTTGCCCCCACTCGGACTTCTCAAAGCCGGCTGAAGCAAAACCACCACTGCCACTGCCTTTTGGATCCCAGTGCGCGGAGGTGACAAAACGCTGACGAAACACCGGCGAGCCGCTGAAACCATCGAACACCATCAGTTCCGCCTCAAACCGCCGAGTGGTATCCGCCAGACCAATGCTCCGCTGCATACGGTTGGTAATCGAGCTGCCCCAGGCCGTCGGGTCAGACAAACCGATATCACGAATCACACCAGACACCACAAACTGGGCGCCCAGTTCGCGGGCGAGTTGCACCACGTTGGTCAGATGATTGGCGGTCAGGTTCTGCTGCGAGGTAGGCGCATCCGGGAGGTTGCTGAACAATTGCAACGACGTAGTCCCCAACACCTGCATACGACCCTGTTCTTGCAAACGTGCTACCAGTGCCTGCGGCAACTTCTCGCCGGCGTCATCCAGTGCCGGACTGCCGCCCTGCTGAGGCACCACTATCGGAAAACCGGTAACCGCAACCCGCTTGCGCAGTCTGGAGGCATCGCCGGCGGTGCAGCTGGAACGGCCGGCGGCTGCCGCCAGTTCCGCCCGCACAATCACTCGCAACAGATTACCGCTGCGATATTCATCCACGATAGTGGCATTGCGGAGCCGGGCCCTGGCCGACAACCGGGTTCGGGACTGCGTCAGCTCGCCGTTTTCGAGCGTATCCTGCGTGCTGATACTGGCATCATACTGCAGGGCGAGATCCCGCATGGCCGCCTGCCGGGCTTCTGTGCGGGCCTGGTCAAGATTGTTCTCCAGAATATTGGCATGGCCCACACCCTCAAGCACCGCCGCGTTCACCACGCCGGCGCAGAGCCAAAACAGCAACAGAGCAATCAGCTTCATAGGTCTCCCGCAGCTCGCCAGCGCAACGGCGGCTTAATCCAGATAGTAAAGTGAGTTGGTGCGGCGGGCTTCAACATCGCCCACCCGGTCGTTGTGCCTGGGCATGGGAATGGCGCAGACTTCCCGAACCTGGTCATCCGAAACCCGGGCTACGCAGTCACGGAACCTGGGCTCCAGCCTCAACTCCATGACCGTCTCGACCACACCGTCGTTGTGCTCATTCACCGCCACCATCCGGGCACCGCGAATATAGCTGTCGACGTAAGTGCGGAAGGTGTCGTTGTGCACCACAAAATCGTTCACGGTAGAGCTGCCATAAATCACCGTGCCATACACCCGCTCCGCCAGGTTACGGTAGGCGTCCAGCTGGGAAGCACGGCGCGCCATCAGGCGCTTGCGGGCATCGAGCCGGCCTTCCCGGACATTCTCATAGGTACCAAAACCACTGACCCGAACCGTAATCGGCTCAAGCTCCCTGGCGGCATCCTGCGGACTATCCCGATAGCTGCCCACCGGCGCACAGGCGCTCAGGGCAAAAATCAAAACAGGAACAAGGGTCCATCGCACTGTCATTATCTGGTCTCCGGAAAACGCTTTCGGAGGTACCATGAAAGAATCACGCCATTATCAGTAACTTAATGATCTGAAGCATTTTTCCACGGCAAGACTGATTCTGCGCCGTCACCAGGCGGCAAAAAGCTGCCCTCGTTTACAGATAAAGAACAAACCGTTACCGCTTGTGCGCTGAGTCTCGAAAAAAACTGTTCTAACCTTTCAGCCAGTTAATCATTGGTACATGTAACAAAAACGACCTCAGGACTCTTCATGAACGCAAACCGTCTTAGCAAGCTGTCTCTGGCCATCGGCCTGTCTGTTGCCACTACCTCGGCCCTGGCAAGCCCGCAAGCCTTCATGTCTGCGCGCTCTTTCGCCATGGGCGGCACCGGTGTTGCCGTTGCCCATCCGTCCGCAGCCCCGCTGGCCAACCCGGCCATGATGGCGGCACCACAGCATGACTGGGCCGATGATTTTGGTTTGATGCTGCCTTCGGTTAATGCGCGGTTTGCCGATGAGGAAGAGGTTATTGACCAGATTGATGACATTCAGGATTCGATCGATACTTTTGACGGTGAATTCCCGACACTCAACGCCTTAAATGACATCACAAATAGTCCAGCACTTCAGCAGGCATCTCAAACATTGCAGGATCAACTGCTTGCACTCGACAAAGACAACATGAGAATTAATGCCGGAGCCGGCATCAGCTTCGCGATTCCCAGCAAAACATTTTCTGTGGGTGTATTTTCTTCAGCAACGGGAACAGTGAGCGCTCGAGGAAATTTAGCTCCAGATGACCAAAAGATCCTGAAGGCATTGGCAACTGGTGACATTAATGGGCTGGGTGATTTAACTGATAAAACCAGCTTGGCCTACGAGCTTGAAAATACCATCACTAACAACGGCACTTATGAGTTTGACTCTTATGGTGAAGGCCTAGCTTCCGCTGTGCTGGAGGGCGGCCTGACTTTCGCAACATCGTTCGACCTGGATAACTCAAGTTCCCTGAGCATTGGCGTATCTCCGAAATACGTTCAGCTACGCACCTACCACTACG
>JAWOAO010000152.1:0-2873 GCA_046498485.1 Marinobacter sp.
GCACGGAGTTCATCCTTGGCGCGATTTACTTCCTGTTCGATCTCAGCCTTGGCGGCTGTGATCAGGCGATCACCTTCGGAACGTGCCTGGTCTTTCGCTTCCTCAATAATGAGGTTGGCACTCTTGTTCGCCTGCTCGATGATCTGAGCAGACTGTTCCTTGGTCTCACGCAGGGTCTGGGAAGCTTTCTCCTGGGCTAGGTCCAGGTCACGCTGGGCGCGGCCAGCCGCATCCAGGCCTTCGGCGATTTTTTTCTGGCGTTCCTGCATGGCCTGCGTGATCGGCGGCCATACGTACTTCATGGTGAACCAGACAAAAATAGCGAAGGCAATCGTTTGACCAAACAGCGTCAGATTAATATTCACAGCGATTTACCTCGTGCTATTCGTTGAGTCCCGGATATGTCGATCCAGATGATGTACCGCCGGGGCACTTACCAGAAGTAGCCCCGCCGGAGATCAAACTGAATTAAGCGGCAACGCCAGGAGCAACAACGAAGATCAGGTACATCGCGATACCAACACCGATCATTGGCACGGCGTCGAGCAGACCAGCCATCAGGAAGGTTTTGGTTTGCAGCTGCGGACCCAGCTCAGGCTGACGGGCAGTGGATTCCAGCAGCTTGCCACCCAACAGGGCGAAGCCGATACCAGTACCCAGAGCGCCCAGACCGATCATGATGGCGGCAGACATGATTACGAGTTCCATAATTACTCCTAAAGTTCAAGGTTGCAGTTCAAGGTTAGTTATTGATTGAACACGGTTCGAGTGCGTCAGTGAGCATCCTCATGAGCAGCACTCAGGTACACCACAGTCAACACCATGAAGATGAAGGCCTGCAGCGGAATTACAAGAATATGGAAGATGGCCCATGGCACGTTCAGCCCCCACTGGAGGTAGAACGGTAACAGAGCGATCAGAATAAACACCACTTCACCGGCATACATGTTGCCGAAGAGTCGCAGTGCCAGGCTCAGGGGCTTGGTCAGCAGGCCGAGAATTTCAAGGAACAGGTTGAACGGAATCAGAGCCCAGTGCTTGAATGGCGTGAACGAAAGCTCCTTGATGAAGCCGCCGAAGCCCTTCACCTTGAAGCTGTAGAAGATAATCAGGATGAACACACCCAGGGAGATACCGAAGGTACCGTTGGGATCAGCCGTCGGAACAATCTTGAAGTAATCCAGACCCAGCGCGTGGGCGAGACCCGGGATGTAATCGACCGGTATCCACTTCAGCGAGTTCATCAGGAACACCCAGACAAAGATCGTCAGGGCCAGCGGAGCGACCAGCGCGTTGCGGCCATGGAAGGTGTCCTTGACCACACCCTGCACAAACTCGACAACCATCTCGACCATGTTCTGGGTCTTGCCCGGAATTCCCGCCGTGGCTTTCTTGGCCACCATGCGGAAAATGAACAGGAACACCAGACCCATGAAGACTGACCAGCCCAGGGTATCAATGTGGAATGCCATGAAACCCATGTCGGTCGCTTCTGCGCCACTCTTGGCCAACGTCCAGGTAGCCTGTTCGACCACAGTGCCATCGGCACGTACATAGTCGGCCGGCAGCTTACCGTAACTCAGGTTCTGCAAATGGTGCTGGATATAATCCGCTGAAGAAGTTGCCATATTTGCCTCTAACTCAATGCTTTTGAAAACGTCGGACGATGAGCAATGCGCTGGCCCCCACTGCCAGTACTGCGAGATAACCGATGAACACCGCGGTTGGCTCCAGGGGATCTACACCTACCCACACCAGCACAAAAAGTGCGGCTGTCAAAATTATCTTGCCGGCCTCACCAGAGTAGAACTCCCTGACGATGGCCCGCGCCGAGCGGGCTCCGCTGTAGCGGTACACCCGATAGGCAAAATAGGCATTGGGGAGCAATGCGATCAGCCCCCCGAGCAAACCGGAATAACCGGCCACTGGACCCTGGAAAAACCACAGGATCAGGGCTACCAGTACGGCAACCACAGATTGCAAACTCAGCACCGGAAAGGCGGGCAACTGTCGAAACGGGGTCTTGTTGGGTGTTCTTGCGTCCATCCACCCGCCTCGTAGTAATGACCTTTCGCTTCTTTTCGTGTCGCTGATTGCAACAATCTGGTGCATTTACACCAGCTAAAATAGCGCGAGGAGTATAGGTTGAAAAAAGATCAGGTTCAACAGCAACCGGCCAAATGCCACGGGATCCGTAAAGGTTGGCCGGTACGGCCTTATTTGATATGCATCAGCACGCCATCGAGCTCATCGAGGGAACTGTAACTGATCACCAGTTTGCCCTTGCCCTTGGCGCCGTGCTGAATGCTCACCGCTGCGCCGATTCGCTCGGCGAGATCACGCTCGAGACTCTCTATATCGGGATTGACCCGGGTATCGCCGGGTTCGCGGCGGGGGTTGAGCCACTGCCGTACCAGTGCTTCGGTCTGGCGTACGGTCAAACCCTTGGCCACTACCTGACGCGCCGCCTGGGTCTGTTGTTCGGCGGGCAGCCCGAGCAGCGCCCTGGCATGGCCCATTTCCAGGTCGCCACGCTCAAGCAGAAGTTTTACGTCATCAGGCAGCGACATCAGGCGCAGCAAATTGGTAATACTGACGCGGGACTTGCCCACCGCATCGGCTACCTGCTGCTGGGTCAGTTCAAATTCCTGCTGCAGACGTTGGAGTGCAATGCCTTCCTCGATCGGATTGAGGTCTTCACGCTGGATATTCTCGATCAGGGCCATGGCAATGGCGGCTTCATCGGGTACATCGCGGATCACTGCCGGAATTTGTAGACCTCGTCCGAGATGATGAACAGATTATGTTTGAGAGCCAGATTCACCACTCGCTCCAACTCTTCTGGCGTGTAAACCGTTCCTGTCGGATTGCCC
>JAWOAO010000227.1:0-5004 GCA_046498485.1 Marinobacter sp.
GGCCATGGGCAGCAGCAGGGCCAGAGTCAGGATGCAGCGCAGGAAGGCAAACTGGAATATCGGGGCGTCTGGTTCCAGGAGTTTGATAAAGACGTCCGAGATCAGGGCCATGGCGTTGCCGATGACCAGCAAAAGGATCGCGCTGTTGACGGTTTTGCCTGACACTTCTTGACTCCTGTCTATCCGGGTCCGCTGCTTTGGTCGAAGGATCAGGCCGGGTATCCCCTCCGAAAACCGCTGCAAGTACATCCCTGTACGCTTGCTCTCCGCCATCCCTGGCTACGAGCATTTTCGGAGGGGACACCCGGCCTGATCCCCGTAGTTGAGAGGCAAGTCTACGGCTGTGTTACTATCCGATAAAATGATCATTATTCACCTACTATTAGAAAAATAGATAATGAGACTTCCGCCACTCAAAGCCCTCCCGGTGTTCGAAGCCGTTGCCCGGTTGACCAGCTTCTCCCAGGCGGCGGAGGAACTGGCCATCACCCAGAGTGCGGTGAGTCATCAGATCAAGCAGCTGGAAACCTACCTGGGTGAGCGGCTGTTCTGGCGTTCCGGTCGGACGGTGACGCTGACCGATGAGGGCCGGCAGTATTTTGATGCCATTGGCACCGCCCTGATGCAGATTGAACGGGCCAGTGAGAAATTGCTGGGGCACGAGGAGTCGCGGATTCGGTTGTCGGTGTTCAGCTCTTTCGCCGTGCGCTGGCTGGTGCCGCGGTTGCCCGAGTTGCAGCGGCTGCATCCGCAGATCGACCTGGCGCTGGAGATGAGCAGCGAGAATCCGGTGTTGTCGGATCGGGTGGCGGATTGTTTTATTACCATTCACACCGGGCCTTCGGCGTATAGCTATGAACATCTCTACACCGAACGTCTGTTTCCGGTGTGCAGTCAGGACTACTGGCAACGCATCCGCCGGGAGCTGGGTAGAGACATCGAACCAGAAGGGCGGGGCGAGAAGTTGATGTCGCCGGAGGATATTGCCTGCTTTCCGCTGTTATCCACCCACAGCATCTTCGACAAAGCCGCCGGCGACTGGCTGGCGTGGTACCGGGCTGTGCACCAGCCGTTACCATCCGCTGCCCGGGTTCAGCACTTCAGTCACATGCTGCTGGCGCTGGAAGCGGCGCGGTTTCATCAGGGCATTGCCCTGACCAACGACTACATGCTGAGTACCCGCAAGGATTCGGAGGATTTTGTCCGGTTGCCCAGCCATTCGGTGGTCACCGGCGACAAGTTCTACTTCGCCTGGAAGACCAGCCGCCGGCAGGAGCGGGGGATCCAGACCTTGCGGCGCTGGTTGGTGGACGAGGCGATTCGTGGCGGCCTCCGGGGCGAGTAGCCTGTTTGATTGGGTGCTATGAGCAGGGCGGCCTGCACAGAGTCTGGGGCAGTTCTTGGCGGGTAGGGCTCCCAAAAATTTGCGGAGCCAGGGATGGCGGAGCAGAAGCGCCACAAGGACGTGCCGAAGGAGCGGTTTTTGGGAGCCCTACCCGCCAAGGACTGACCTCCACCAAAACAGGAAGTCAGTCTGATCTGGAGGCTACGAATCCGAACCAGACCTCTCGACGACCTTGCGCTTGCCCTTGGCGCCCTTGGCCAGCGCCTTTATGCCATCGGCATCAAAGGCATCTACCCGGATCACATCGTAAAGCGCGGTCAGCGCCGCCTCCAGTTTCGGGCATTCATCGGCTTTGACCACGCCCTGGGCACAGGCCCAGTCCACCAGCTCCTTGCGCTGATGGCCCATCAGCAAGTCGATGCCACCCAGCTCATCTTCATCCCGGTTCCGAAGCGCCTCATGCAGCCGCTGGCGCACCTCCGCCGTCTCATGGGCCAGCTTGTAGGCATTCAGCACCCGACCCAGTGAATCCTCCGGGTCCGGATTGACAAAGGTACCGCGACTGACGCGTTGGCGCACCGGCTTGTCATCCACGATGGTCGCGGCTACCCGCGCACCCAGCTGGTCATCCGGGCCATTCAGGCCGGTGGCGCCGAGCGGGAACACCAGCAGCCGCAGCGGCCAGCGCAGAGCCGGTACCGGGAAGTTGATGATCGCCTCACGCATGGCCTGCTGCAGATCGTGCAGGCAGGTTTGCAGGCTCCACTCCACCAGATCGCGCTGATCCTCCGGATAGCCTTCCTCGTGCCATTGCTTGATCACCGCCGAGGCGTAGTACAAGTGCACCAGACAGTCTGCCATCCGGCCAGACAGGCGCTGGCGGGCCTTCAGGCCGCCGCCAACGGTGAGTAGCGTTACATCCGTCATCAAGGCAAACGCCGCCGAGAACCGGCCCAGCTGGCGGTAGTAGGTCTGGATCTCGCCGTGCCGGGGCGCCGTCTCCAGCCAGCCTTTGCTCAGGCCCAGAATAAACGCCCGCAGGGCGTTGCGGGTGGTGTGGGCCAGATGGCGGTAGAAGATGCCATCGAACTTTTTCGCGGCCTTGTCCTGGTCTTCCATGCCGGCGGCTTCGATTTCCTCGACAATGAACGGATGGCAGCGGATCGAGCCCTGGCCGAAAATCATCAGGCTGCGGGTCAGGATGTTGGCGCCTTCCACGGTAATGCCGATGGGGATCGCCTGGTAGGCACGGGCCAGGAAGTTGCGCGGGCCGGTGATCACGCCGCGGCCGGCGACCACGTCCATGGCGTGGTTGATCACTTCACGCATCAGATCGGTGTTGCGGTATTTCAGCACGGCCGAAGGCACCGCCGGGCGCACGCCCCGGTCGAGCATGCCGACGGTAAGCAGGCGCGCGGCGTCCATCATGTAGGTGTAGCCGGCGATGGGCTCCAGGGCTTCCTGCACGCCTTCAAACTGGCTGATGGAGCGGCCGAACTGCTCCCGGGTATAGGCGTAGGAGCCGGTGGCCAGGCTGGCCAGTTTGCCGGCGCCGGTGCCCAGTGCGGGCAGGGAAATGGAGCGACCGATAGACAGGCATTCCAGCAGCATGGTCCAGCCTTTGCCAAGCATGTCCTGGCCACCGATCACCTGGTCCATGGGAATGAACACTTCGTTGCCCCAAGTGGGCCCGTTCATGAACACGGTGTTCATCGGCAGGTGGCGGGCACCGGCATTCACGCCGTCGGTGTCGCGCGGTACCAGTACGCAGGTCACACCGATGTCGTCCTGTTCACCAAGCAGATGCTCCGGATCGTAAACCTTGATGGCCAGCCCAATCAGCGTGGCTACCGGCGCCAGGGTGATGTAGCGCTTGTTCCAGGTTACCTTCAGGCCCATCACTTGCTGACCGTTCCACTCGCCCTTGCAAACGATGCCCTTGTCCGGAATGGCGCCGGCGTCGGAGCCGGCCACCGGGGAGGTCAGGGCAAAGCAGGGCACCTCGTCACCACCGGCCAGCCGGGGCAGGTAATGCTGCTTCTGTTGGTCGGTGCCATAGTGCATCAGCAATTCGCCCGGGCCCAGAGAGTTGGGCACCATCACGGTCACCGCGGCGGACACACTGCGGGTGGAGATCTTCATCACGATTTCGGAATGCGCGGTGTTGGAGAAGCCCAGGCCGCCGTCGTCTTTGGGAATGACCAGGCCGAAAAAACCTTTGCTGCGGATGAATTTCCATACCTTGTCCGGCAGATCGAAGTCTTCGTGGGTGATCTGCCAGTCGTCCAGCATCTGGCACAGCTCTTCCACCGGGCCGTCCAGGAAGGCCTGTTCTGCGCTGGTCAGGTGGGCCGGTGCGGCGTCCAGTAATTTGCTCCATTCCGGTTTGCCGGAGAACAGCTCACCATCCCAGTCGACGGAGCCGGATTTGAGGGCTTCCGCTTCGGTATCCGAGAGTTTGGGCAGGCGCCCGCGAACCCAGCCCAGCAGTGGGCGGCTGAGCTTGTCGAGGCGTAAGTCGCCCGGCAGAACAATCAGCAGGGCCAGTGCCAGCAACACGCCGCCAATCAGAAAACTCAGGAGGTGCCAGTCGTCCTGTGCCACGCCGATCAGGGTAGCGACGGACATCACGATGGCGGCGGTTTTGCCGCCAATGCTGAAATAGATCAGCACCAGGGCACTGAGAACAAGAAGTAGAACACTCATAGGCAGACCTCCATATCACTCATTACATCAGGCAGATTCATGTCTAACCATCGGCCAAAGTTTGGGCAGTTGCAAGCAAAACACCGGCCTCAGTAAAGGCGTGAGATATTGGTTAACAAATGATTTACAAAATCTTGCAAAACAAATAAGTCTATTCCTTCTATTAATCGTAATTTTGGTCACGAAATAATTATCTGGAGTAGTTTTATGGCGGGTCCGCTCACTGTTGCAAAGCGCTTGGCGCTGGGATTCGGGCTGATTGTATCGCTGATGGTACTGATCAGTGTGGTTGGCAATTATCAGGTGGGATTTATCGACCGAACCCTGACCTCGGTCAATGAAAGCGCATCGCTTAAACAACGCTACGCGATCAACTTCCGGGGCAGTGTTCATGACCGTGCCATCGCGGTCCGGGATGTGGTTCTGGTCAGCAGTGATTCCGAGCTCCGTGAGCAGCTGCGGAGCATCGATGAGCTGGCAACCATGTATCAGGATAACGCCGCTGATATGGCGGAGATGCTCGGTGGCCAGGGAGCAACGGATCAGGAGCGCCGTTTACTGGGCGCGATCGAGTCGATCGAACAGAGAACCCTGGCGCTGACCGCCGAGTTGCTGGAGTTACGGCGGACGAACAACCCGGAGCGGACCCGGCAATTTCTTCTTGGCCAGGTATCCCCTGCTTACAGCGAGTGGCTCGGCCGGGTAAACGCGTTTATCGATTATCAGGAAAACTCGGTGGCGTCCGATCTGGAAGAAGTGCGCGCCGCCGCCGGTGGCTTCAATATCACGATTCTCTCGATTACCGGGTTTGCGGTGTTGCTCAGTGTACTGATCGCTCTGGGTTCCAGCGTCGGACGGTCACGTGGAGGGTCCCCATACCCGACATTAATGGTGCCGACAACCTGCCCATCCGCCCGCACCGGCACAGCATAGATGCGAATGCCGCCCGCACA
>JAWOAO010000432.1:0-5386 GCA_046498485.1 Marinobacter sp.
CGTTCGCGGGCCTGATCTGAGGGTGAATAAACTGCTCGGCGCAATCGATGGCGAGTGTCGGCCCGTGTTCCAGAGCGATTTTGTCCAGGATCATGTCCAGACTGGCCAGACCACCTGAACAGGTCATGATATTACGGTCAGTCTCGTACAGCTCTCCGGTTACGTTGAGGTTTGGGAATTCCTCCTCAAAACTCTCCTTGTTCTCCCAGTGAATGGTGCAGCGATGATCGGTCATTAGTCCGGCACGGGCCAGCAGCAAAGAACCCGTCGATGTGGCTCCCAAGGCAACGCCCTTGCGTGAAAGTTGCCGTAACCACTCGGACAGGCTTTTATCCTCAACCAGGGTTACCCCGATACCCGCGACTACGATCAGCAAATTGAGATCACCGGTCTCGTTAAACCGGCGATCCGGTGATATCGGAATGTCATTGCTGGCGAAAACCGGGGTGTCATCCGAACTGAAAATATGCCACTCGTACAGGTTTCGTTCACTGAGGCGGTTGGCAACGCGAAGCGGTTCCAGAGCCGACATAAAGGACAGCATGGAAAACTGGGGAATCAGGAGAAAGCCGATTTTCTGAGTATCGGGCGTCATCATAGCTCGGCACCAACGTCGTTTTTGTCACCTATTTTGACGTTTATTTAAATTTTTGTCGATCGGGTTTTACGGATCATGACGGTGGACCAAGTTGATAACCACGCCACCCCGCAGGAACCGAACCATGTTTGAACAAAAAATCAAATTTACAAGTGACTCACTGTCTCTCGACGGTGCATTTTTCAAAGATGCAGAGCGGGATGACCCCCGACTCCCCATCGTCATCGTCTGTTCGGGCTTTACCGGCCAGAAAAACATTCATCCGGAACGTTTCGCCCGCGCGCTAAGTGCCAAAGGCTTTACGGTTTTTGGTTTCGACTATCGCGGTTTTGGCGACTCCGAGGGCGCGCGTGAACACGTTCTGCTGGAAGAACAGGTTCGTGATATCGCGAATGCGGTAGCCGTGGTTTCCCAACGCGCCGACAGCGAAGGCCGGAAAGTCGTTCTCGCGGGCTGGGGCATGGCCGGCGGTCTGATATTGGACGCCTACCGGATTTGCCAGGATCAGGTTGCCGGCCTGATCGCAATGAACGGTTTCTTTGATGCCGTCCGCGTACAAAAAGCTCAGCGTGGCGAGCACGGCTGGAAAGCGTTCAGGAGCTTCATGGCTGAAGAGCGTTTGCGACTGGCACAAGGTGGCGAACCACAAGGCATTGACCCCTTTGAAATTTACCCGCTTGATCCGGTAAGCCGCAAATACGTGGAAACCGAACTGGTCAAAGCTCCGGGTTATGGGGTCACGTCCAGCTTTGACTTTGCCGATTCTCTGATCAGTTTCTGCCCGGAATCTCACCTTGATGAGCGCTTCGCCGCGATTCCATTGCTGATTGCCCACGGTGCCGAAAATGACCTGCATCCGGTCACTGAAGCTTACTCTCTGTATGCTCGCTACCCGGGACCCAAAGAGTTGTTCATGCTGGCAGACGCCGGTCATACCGAGTGGATGCTCGATGAGAATCCGAAGTTCCAGGCGTTTTCCGGAAAGGTTGCTGACTGGATTTCCAGCACCTTCTGATCACTTTGATCACTTTGATCACTACGTTACGACGGCGTTGTGCCGTCGTATGTCTGCTTTGGACAAGTCCTGATGACTCTAGACATTCCCTTTTGTGAGGCCGCGCAGGCCAATGTAACCTCGCCCTCTTTTACACTCCCCCCAGGAAGTTGTGATAGCCACGCCCATGTTTTTGCAGACCCGGTGCACTATCCCTTCACCGCCAACCGTAGCTACACCCCTCCCCCGGCATCACTTGAAGCCTATCTGGCGCTTCATCGGGCATTAGGTATCGACCGCGGTGTCCTGGTCCAGCCCAGCGTTTATGGTACCGATAACCGCGTTCATTGCGATGCACTGTCAGTTCTTAAGTCAAAGGGACTGAACTATCGCGGCATCTGTGTGGTTAATCCGGATGTACCGGAGCCAGAATTGCAGCGGCTTGACGACGCCGGCTTCACCGGGGTGCGTATGAACCTGCTGTTCAAGGGTGGGCTGCAGTGGCGCGACGTCAGTCAACTGGCGGGGCGTATTGCCGACCGGGGCTGGCACCTGCAGTTTCTGATCAATGTCGCGGACTGCGGCGATATCATGAGCCGGATCAGGGCGCTGCCGGTACCCGTTGTGTTTGACCATATGGGACACATGCCCACCCAGGAGGGGATAGAGCATCCGGGATTTCAGGCACTCCTGGAGCTATTACAGGCGGGCACTTCCTGGGTCAAGCTGTCGGGCAGTTACCGGATAACCGGGGCAACCGCTTACCCTTACCCAGATGTCGCTCCCTTTGCCCGCGCACTGGTGGCGGCAAATCCTGATCGGTGTCTTTGGGGATCAGACTGGCCACACCCTCATTTTGCAGGGCAGATGCCGAATGATGGCGATCTTCTCAATGATCTGGCCGACTGGATCCCGGATCAGGGGACCCGGCACAAAGTACTGGTGGACAACCCGGCTAACCTGTATCGATTGGGTCCGGTTGCATAAACAGCAAAAAGGCTCGGGGTCGCCAAGACCCTCGCTAGCCATGTTGCTTCAGCAGGCGCCGAATCAGGGTGGTATTGGCGTCTCTGACCGTGGGCATTTCAAATCGAGCCACCTCAATGCTGGCCTGGTCAAGCTCGGCATAGAGCAGGCACTCTTCGTCGTCGGCCTGGGCTAAAACTTCGCCCCGGGGACCCAGAATGCAACTGCCGCCCCAGAAGTACAGGTCTTTTTCATAACCATAACGGTTGGCCATCAATACGGGTGTGCCATAGGTCATGGCATAAAAACCAATGTTGGTCTTCCAGTTGGTTTCATTGGAAAAATCTTCACTGACCACGCCTGAAGCCGAATTAATAGGGGCCAGCATCAGCCCCGGACGCTCCAGAAAAGCGCAATGCGCCAGCGCCGGATTCCAGAGGTCGGCGCAGATCAGGCAAGTGGCGTCCCATTCTGCCGTAATGGCCACGTTTGCGACCCCACTGCCGCTGTGGAACCATTTGCCCTCTTCAAGCGCTCCGTAAGTGGGCAGATTGATCTTACGGTGGACATGGATAACCTCGCCATCCCGCAAATAGGCCATGGCGTTATACAACTCCCCGGCCTTGGCGCGCTCGACAAAGCCTGCCACAACCGTTATCCCGATGGCCTGTTGTGCCAACGACAACAGCACCGGATGATCCCGACGCATGGCCACGGAAAGGGCTTTGTTACCAACCTGATAGCCGGTCAGCGACAGTTCCGGAAACAGTAATAACGCCGCCCCCTGATTACGGGCTTGTTCAACATAGTGCTGGTGGGATGCAAGATTGGCGTTGAGATCGAGGAGGTCAGAGTTGATTTGCGCGACGGCGACAGAAAGCGTTGAGGCCATAGAAGCTCTCTCGGTAGATAAAGGTTTTCATTATCGGGTGAAACCCGGGTTGCCCTGAAGGACAACCTGGATTCCAGCTACCAACGTCAGATCAGATCATGCTGTTCAAGAAAGTCACGTGCCACGGCGGAAATCGCCTCACGGTCAACATCAACCCGGGCATTCATTGTCGACATAACCTCATTATCCATCACCGCAGAGAGCGCATTCAGTTGCTCTTCCAACTCGGGATGTTGCTCCAGAGTTTCGGCCCTGACAACCGGGGTGATGGCATAATCCGGGAAGAAGCCTTTGTCGTCTTCAAGTACGACAAAATCAAATGCCTTGATCCGACCGTCCGTCGCGAAGACCAATGCTATGTCTACTTCACCCTCTTTCAGGGCGGTATAAGTCAGGCCGCTATCCATACGCATGATCTTGTCCCTGGGTAATTTGAAATCATAGGTTTTGGAGAACGGACGAAAACCGTCGGCACGGGCGTACCATTCCGCGTTACTGGCGAGCACCAGATCGTCACCCGAATTAATGGCCTCGGCCAGGTCACTAAGGGTCTTGATGCCTTTTTCCTTGGCTTCTTTTGCCTGCATGGCCAAAGCATAGGTGTTGTTAGCGTCCGAGGGCTCCAGCCACACCAGGCCTTTTTCGGCATCCAGCTGCTTTATGCGCTGATAGCCTTCTTCGCGTCCCAGCTGTTCATTCACGTTGTGATAGACGATCAATCCGGTGCCGGTATACTCCCAATAGAGATCAACCTGACCGTTTTCCTGTGCAGAACGAAGCACGCCACTGCCCATACCGGCACGGCTTTCTATTTGATAGCCTTTTGCTTCGAGGTATTGAGTTGTTAAAGAAGTCAGTAATTGTTGTTCGGTAAAGTTTTTCCCACCGACTACTATTTCTTCTGCCATGGCGGTTCCCGGTAATGCGAAAGAAGCAGTCAGGGCCACAGCTGCTGTGATCTTTTTGAAGAGGTTCATTTTGGTATTCCCCATGTTGCTTGTTGTTTGAAAAGTGGCCTTCAGTACTGCCGCCTGGCCACGAGTTTGAGCTTCCGTTGCAAAGCCCTGGTTCAGGCTCTGGAAGGATTAACGCCCTTTGGAATCAGAAAATAACCGCTGGCCGCGATAATGAAGTCAACGATGATTGCCAGTAGCGCGGTCATTAGTGCTCCGGCCAGCATCATTTCGGTATCAAAAAGATCGATACCGGTAAAAATAAGCTCGCCAAGCCCACCACCGCCAATCAAAAATACCAGTGGCACCGTGCCAACATTGATAGCGATAGCCGTGCGAATTCCGGCAAAAATAACGTACATCGCATTGGGCAATTCCACCTTGAACAGCATTTGGGAAGCCGACATGCCGATACCGGCGGCCGATTCTTTCAGGTGAGCTGGCACACCCAGGAGTCCGACATAGGCATTGCGGACGATGGGCAGCAGTGATGCGACAAAGAGACCAAATATAGCGGGAACAGTGCCAACACCGAGCACACTCATGGCCAGCGCAAGTATCGCCAGAGTGGGAATGGTCGTGCCAATATTAAGACCTTGCATCGCCCATTCGGACACTTTCAGAAAGCGAGGGCGACTTAGAATCACCCCAAGAGGCAGGCCAACCATAATCGCCAGGGTCCCTGAGATCAGGGTCAGCTGGATATGCTGTTTGGTGAGATAGACTACATCTCCTGAATAATACAGCATGCCGTCAATGAGACCGGAACGCTGAAGATAGACACCCAGAATAAGTATTCCAAGGTACAGAGGCAGTCGCAAATATCTCAGTTTCTCTGTTCTTACCATGAAGCGGCCTCCTGCTGATCCGAGGAGCTGGCGTCCTGGGACTTAGGCCGGTAGGTGGCGCCCAGATGGCGCGTAATGCCGCGTTGCGTAACAACCCCGGTCAACTCTCCCTGATCTGATACACAAGGCAACCAG
>JAWOAO010000447.1:0-5910 GCA_046498485.1 Marinobacter sp.
GTGTGCGAGGTGGCGACGACCGGAAATCCCAGCCACTTGGCCGGGCGGCCAACCTCTTTCTGATGCCGGGCAAAAATCAGTTCCTGACGAACCGCGCCGAGCATTTTCACGCAGAAGGCTTCGTAACTGGCGACCAGGTTGAGGCCGGCTTTGTTGGCCAGGCAGGCAGACACCACCGCTTCCTCGTTCAGCGCGGTGATGATGTGCCCATGAATGGCTTCCTCGTCACTCTCCGGATCGTTCACCCGGTGCTTGAGGTCTTTCAGAACGCCGCTTAACCGGTTGCTGGCCAGTTCATCGGGGTTGCCAACCCGGGGCCGAAGATCCGGGTTTTCGGCGGCCAGCGCCCGGAAAAAATCATCGACCGCGGCCATCGGTGACACCTTATTCTGGCTCCACGGCAGTGTCGGTATATCCGGCTCCCGGGGATTGCGCAGCGCCAACGGGTGATCGCGCTCGGTGGGCCGCTGTTGCTGGCGGTGCTCGTTCAGGGCGGCTACCGCCCATTCCAGCTCTTCCGGGCTTACCCACAGTGGCTGAATGTGTTCATTGAACAGTTTGCGGGCCCGGGCATCCAGGCGTGGGTTTCCGGGCAACGGCAGGTTGTGGGCGGTGTTCTGTCCGGCGCCGTAAAAGCCGTAACCTTTGATGGTTTCCGCTATGCCGTAGGGAATTCGAACCGGGTAACCGGTTGCGCCCTTCCTGGCGGCTTCACCGTGTGCACTCAGTGCCTGTTCCATATCGAACAAGGCGCAGACAAAGGCGGCGGGATCACGACCATCAAACCGCACCGGGTCAAAGCCGCGGGCCTGCAGGTGTTCTTCAAAACGCTCCAGGCCCTCCCGGGTGCCCAGCTCGGTGCGCTGCTCGATCCGGCGGCCATTGGCGATCATCACCGGCAGCACCAGGCCACAATCCTCGGCTCGCCACCATCGGGGAATCCAGTCACTGCCACGCTGTTCCTCGGCGGCGCCATCGGACAGGAACGCCACCAGGGATTCACCGGGCAGCGGCATGTGAGCGTATTGCAGCTCGGCAAAGCCCAGATAACCGCCCTCCAGGATACCGCCTGCGGTGTGCGGATTGACGTGGCTGCCAAGGGGCGCGGCCATCGAGCCATCCGGCTTTTGACGATAGCTGTAAAAGTCCGACGCCAGTCTGCTCAGGCCTTCGACCGCCTGATAACGGCTGCGCTGTTCAGGATGCAGATTGCCGGTCAGAACATTGAGGGCGTCGACGGCGGCCACGCAGTGACCCTGACCCATCAGCCAGCTGCGGGTTTGGCCAGTGAGATTGTTCAGCGCCAGGTAGGCGGCGTAGGCCGGCACCATATTGAGCGTGCCGCCGGTGTGGCCTTCTGGCGAGGCTTTGAAATCTTGCGCTGACAGCGCTGCCCCGGAGATGTCTACCCGGTTGCAGTAGGTCATGTGCACCACCAGCCAAAGCCCGGCGCTGGTGAGGCGATCCAGATAAGCCAGCTTTTGGTAAACGGTATCGGTGTCTGGCTGATGGCCGCCAGTAACCAGTTTTTCGGCGAGGGCCTGGACGCTGGCTTCGGTCTCGGTGGAATGCCGGATAACGCCATAGCCTTTTTGCCAGCGCTGCCAGGCGGCACTGGCGTTAGCCGGGGCCGTCGTTGAACCTGGTGTAATGGGCGATGACATAAACGGCCTCCGTGGCGTGGACGAGTGTAAAATAAGTCTAAAACGTCGGGCCGGGGTTGCCCTTGATTCAGATCAGTCGTATCTGCATCTTTTTGACCGTGTCATGGTTCTGCATGAGTGATTAACATGGGACCTGCGCACCCGGTGCTGAGCGCTGGTATAGTAACGATAGTTGTGGTGTTTCAGAATCTGGTTAAGGAGTACGAAAGCAGTATGTTATCGATCAAGCGGTTGTTTACTTCACCTTTGCTGTTGGCCGTTATATTTTCCATGGTGGCGACAGGTATCCAGGCTGCCAACGCTGACAAGCCGGCACTTGCGTCGGTGAACGCGGCGGCCGCGATCGCCGGGGAAGACGCCTTGCTGTTTGGCAAGAATGCTGACCGACCGGTACCGATAGCGTCGATCACCAAGCTGATGACGGCTTTGGTGGTGGTTGAATCCGGCCTCGACATGGCGGAGTGGCTGACCTTTGAGGAACGCCATCTGCCGGCCGCCGCCAATGCCTGGACCCGCATCCGGGTAGACTCCCGATTGCAGCGCCGGGACGTGCTGAGAATTGCCCTGATGTCTTCCGAGAACTTTGCCGCTTACACGCTGGCGAAGAATTTTTCCGGAGGCTTTGACGGATTTATCGACGCCATGAATGCCAAAGCCCGTGAGCTTGGCATGAACAACACCCGGTTTGTTGACCCGACCGGGCTGTCTGTTGACAACGTATCCAGTGCCGCCGACCTGGTCCGGCTGGCCAATGCTGCCATGCGACACCCGGTCATTGGTGAGTTTTCCACCACCGGGTACTACCGGGCCCAGTTCCATGGTCCCAGGTACAGCCTGTCTTTCGGCAATACCAACGCCCTGGTGCATCGTGAAAGTTGGGGCGTCGGCCTGAGCAAGACCGGCTACCTGTCGGATGCCGGGCGGTGTCTGATCATGGTGTCAGAGATGAATGGAAAGCCGGTGATTACGGTGATGCTGGATTCACTGGGCACCCGTTCGCCCATGGGTGACGCTGGCCGCATCAAGCGCTGGTTGGCAACCGGGGCACCAGGTTCGGTGGCGGCTGCGGCAAAACGCTACGAGCAAGATAAGAACGCAGCCTGGGTGGCGGCGGAGCAGAGCCAGACGGCTGGTATTACTCCATAACCAGGGAATTGGCTACTATGATCCAGATACTGACCACCGGTGGTACCATCGATAAGGTCTATTTTGACGCCAACAGCACGTTTCACATTGGCGAGAGCCTGCTGCCGGAGCTGCTCCGTGAAGCCAACGTGCAGGATGGCTATGACATCCGGGAACTGATGCGCAAGGACAGTCTGGAGTTGACCGATCAGGATCGTGAAACGATCCTGGGTGCGGCCAAGGCATCGCAATGCAAGCGGATTCTGATCACCCATGGCACGGATACCATGGCCCAGACCGCCCAGGTCTTGAAGCCACTGGCGGATCGCACCATTGTTCTGACCGGGGCCATGCAGCCGGCCCGGATGCGGCGCACCGATGCCGTCTTCAACATCGGTTTCGCCTGGGCTGCGGCACAGCTTCTGCCGCCCGGAGTGTATATCGCAATGCATGGCGAAGTGTTCGAGGCGGGTGCCGTGCGCAAAAACCTGCAAGCCCAGAAGTTTGAGCGAATGCCCGGAACGGATTAATCGGGCTCGACGATGGCAGCGATCTCTTCCGGTGTTAACGAGCGGTAGTGTCCGGGCGCCAGCGCATCGTCCAGTACGATGCTGCCAATGCTCAGCCGATGCAGCGCCTCAACATGATTGCCCACCGCCGCCAGCATTCTCTTGACCTGATGGTAGCGGCCTTCCCGTATCGTCAGTTCAATCGTCGTCTGTGAGCGGACCACCACACTTGCAGGCTGGGTTGGCTGGTCTTCGCCATTGAGCTGCACACCTTGTTCGAGCCTCAGGCGGGCATCCTCTGGCAAGGGGTCAGCCAGGGTGACCTGATAGGTTTTCGGGCAATCCCGGCGCGGTGACGTGACCTGATGGGACCACTGGCCATCGTTGGTCAGCAACATCAGGCCGGTGGCGTCTTTATCGAGCCGACCCGCGATGTGAACGTGCCTGGCAATCTCCGCCGGGAGCAGGTCCAGCGCCGTGGGCTGGTTGCTGTCGCTGGTGGCGCTGATCACCCCGGCGGGTTTGTTCATCATCAGGTACAGATCGCCGGGCGGGGCCAGTAAGCGATTGTCCAGCAAGACCTGATCGTGCTCAGTGACACGGGCGCTGACGCTTTTGCAGCGCGCACCATTAACGGACACCCGTCCACCGATCACCGCTCGCCTGGCATCTTTGCGGGAAAGCTCTGAGCTACTGGCAATATGCTGGTCGAGGCGCATCAGCAGGTTTTTCCTTGTGCTGGAATCGAGAACGTGGCCAGGCAAAGAACCGGCGTTTCACCGGTGAGTCTTGACCATAGTATCGGCAGTGCATCGCGGTTGATTGAGGGTCTGGGCATCTGACTGCTCGGTATCGGACTGGCGCCGGTGTCTGAGGTCTCGGCCAGAAGGAAGGTGAACGGGTGCATTCCGGGAATGCCCAGGCGAATGTCGGTGGCGGTGATCTGGTTGCCGACCTGCTGGTAATGCAGAAAACCCTTGGTAAACCACTCAAGGCGCTGGGCCTCTGGCAACCCGGCAACGGACCGGGCAAGCTCCGGGTTTCGGGAAAAGTGTTCCAGGTTCAGCTGGTCACTGCCATCTAGAAAACCGGTAACGATCTCGACTCTGGCGTCTTCGGTGATGGCGGTGACCCGCCATAACACGGTGTTGAACGGCATCGGCTGCACCAGCAGTGAGGCCTGGCCCATGCCTGCTGCTGCCAATGCAGGGCCCACCCTTTCAGTGATCGCCTGTTGGGCCGCCAGAGTCCAGCCGAGGTACAGGCTCGACAGTAACAGTCCGGCGGTAATGGCTTTTGTCGCTGGTGGGCGAACCAGAAAGGCCAGACACCCGGCCAGTAAGGGCAGGGTGTAGAGCGGGTCAATGATGAATATGCTGTTGAGCGCTACCGGCGCGCCCAATGGCCAGAATAACTGGGTGCCATAGGTGGTGAAGGCGTCCAGCAGGGGATGGCTGACGAGTATCAGCCCGACCAGTGCCAGCCAGCGCTGATAGGAGATCAGTGGTTTCCAGCGCCAGAGACCCCAGGCCAGCAGAAACGACAGGGGCGCCAGAACGAACAGGGAGTGGCTGAAGCCGCGATGCTGGGTGAAGTTGGCGACGGCCGTGCCGTAATCGATGACCACGTCCAGATCGGGCAGCGTGCCGATGACTGCGCCGGCGAGTAAAGCTGACCTGCCCAATGATTTGCCGGCGACAGCTCCGGCAATGGAAGCGCCTAGGGCAGCCTGAGTAATGGAATCCATGGGGCTCCGAAGCAGAATTTGAGTGATGTGTCAGACATTATGCTC
This sequence comes from Marinobacter sp., assembly GCA_046498485.1. Taxonomy (GTDB): domain Bacteria; phylum Pseudomonadota; class Gammaproteobacteria; order Pseudomonadales; family Oleiphilaceae; genus Marinobacter. The sequence continues at coordinate 5,091 of JAWOAO010000447.1, forward strand.
GGAATCGGTAATCAGATCACGGGGCAGCAAGAAAAGCACTGGCGACCGCGCGGCCGCCAGTGTCGGGATGCTGGATCAGTTTTCCAGGCTGACACCCAGTTTGCCAAGTAGCGGCCCGGACGGCATGCCATCGGCAATCAGCCCTTCCGCTTTCTGGAACTCGCGAATGGCCTTACGAGTGTTGGAACCCATAATGCCGTCGGGCTTGCCGGTGTCATAGCCTCTCTCGTTGAGGGTTTCCTGCAACTGGATGACCTGGTCGCGGGACAGCGTGGGCTGATCTTCCGGCGGCGGGCTCTGCAGTGCCCCGGCACCGGCGATGCGATCCGCCAGATGGCCGACCGCTACCGCGTAGAACTCCGAGCGGTTCCAGCCCATGATCACCCGGAAGTTGCTGTAAACCAGGAAAGCCGGGCCCTGGTGGCCACTGGGTACAACCAGGGCCGCCTCAATGGGTTCTTGCGCCAGCGCCTTACCAAAGGCGTCGGTAATGCCCAGGCTGCGCCATTCGCTCAGAGGCAGGCGGCGGCCATCGGTCATGCTGAAATCGAAGCTGTCCGGTAGCAGAACTTCACGGCCCCAGCGGTAGTCGCCATCCCAGCCCATCGACTGCAGAAAGCGGCCGGCTGACATCATGGCGTCGGGCAGGCTGTTCCAGAGATCCCGGCGACCGTCGCCATCGCCATCTACGGCATGCTGCAGGAAGACCGTGGGCATGAACTGAACGTGGCCCATGGCACCGGCCCAGGAGCCTTCCATGCCCTGAGCTTCGATGGCGCCTTCGTCAATAATCTTAAGAGCGGATACCAGCTCGCCGGAA
>JAWOAO010000480.1:0-3050 GCA_046498485.1 Marinobacter sp.
TTTTCCGGGCTGCGCCGGCGGGTGCAGGGCGAGCTCAATGGCCTGGAGAAAGAGCGTTCGGAGTTGGTTGATACCGCGGATAAGGAGCAGGACCGGCCACGCCTGATCGAGCGCACCGAAAAAGAACTCCGGACTATTGAAAAAGAGCAGGACACCCTGGCCCGTTACCCGGGTGCGGCGACCACGCTGCGTGACGCCACCGAAGAACAAGCGGCCGCAGAAGAAGCCCTGGCCAAGCTGCAAGAACAGTCCCGCATCGAGCAGGAAAAGCTTGACGCCGTTCAGCAAAAGGCTGCGAACGCCCGGGCCGGGAAAGACCGCATTGAAGAGCGTGAAAAAGAGCTGGCGCAACTGAGCCGCAGCGTGGGCACCGTGGAGCACCGCTTCCAGCACCTGAAGGCGGTGCAAGCCGGGCAGCCGTTGGCGATTGAGCAGGTATCAGCGGTAGCCTTTGCTGATTTGCAGACGCAACTGGATGACATGGAGGAGCTGCGCCGCAGCATCCTCGACCACCTGCGCCAGTTTGTGTACCAGGGCGTGCATGAAGATACCGACGGGGAACTGCAAAAAGACAGCCCGGCGGCGGCGGTGATTCGTGACACCTTCAAGAATCTGGCTGATCTGTTTGCCGGGCTGGCCGAACGCTGGCAGGTGCACCACGAGCAGATCGAGATTCACAACGAAACCGTGGCCAGCTACCGCCAGGCGCTGACCTCCAACTACGAGTTCATCAGCCGGTTTGAGGCTCAGCTGAACCGGGAACTGGAAGGCGTTCAGATCAACGATCTGGTGGAAATTCGGGTGGATATCCACACCGATCCGAAATTCCGTAATCTGGTGGAGGAAGCCACCAACATCGACCCTTACGGCAACCAGTTGCAGTCCGATGCCTTCTACGATCGGCTGCGGGTGTTTGTGGCGGATTTCTTTGGGCAGCAGGGCGGCAGCAAACACCTGACCATGGACAAGGTGATTACTGGTATTTCTTACCGCACCCGTAAAGACAACGCCACCGGCCTGGACAAGAAAGGCCAGTCCACCTCCACCACCGCACTGATTAACCTCGAGCTGGTGTACCGGTTGCTGAACCGGGTGCTGTACCCCGGCATCCGGTTGTCCTTCCCCCTGGTGCTCGATGAGCTGGCCAGTGTTGATGTCAGCCAGATGCCGTCGTTGCTGGAACGCCTGAGACAGCAGGGCTTCAACCTGTTTTCGGCGGCCACCCACAGCGCCAGTGCCGAAGTGATTTACCTGATTGGTCGCCATCTGGAAGTCGGGCAGATGCGCACCTCGCGGCCGTACAGCCCTCAGCGCACTCTGGTGTTCTGGGGTGGCGCGGAAGGCTTTACCGGGGGAGAACCCCTGAGCCACTGGGCCGATCACACCCAGAACAGTCTGCTGGAGCTGGCGGATGAGTAAACGCTTCAGCACGCTGGACACCACCCGCCTGCTGTTCGACCACCCGAAAATCCTGTTCCGGCTGATTGAACGCATGGACAGGAACGAGACCCGCTACCTGCGCGAAAGCGATCTGGTGGCGGAGGTGATGGACTACACCCGTACTCTGGGCAAGGCTGATCGGGACCGGGTGCGCCTGGCGATGAATACCGACAACCTGTTCCGCACCGGCCTGGTGATCGACATCATCAAAGCCGGGGGCGAGCGCCGGCTGGTGCTGCAGGACGCGCTGATTAACTTGATGCGCGCCTGCAATGCGTCCTTGTATCAGGAACTCACCGACGCCCGCTTGCGGGGCCATCTGGTGACATTGCGGGATGTGCGCAACCGGCTGGAGCTGAGCAGCTTCAGTGAGGCCGACCCGGATTTCACCGAACTGCGTGACGATCTGAACGAACGGGTCAGCCAGCTCATTGGCCTGCTGCGCCAGAACGTGCTGCGCATGCAAACCATCAGTGCCCAGCTGGCGGAACTGTCGGGCGATGCCAGCCGGGCACCGGAGAAGTACCTGGAATTCCGGCACACGCTGTTCGAGCAGATCGTGACGCTGTATGACCGCCACATCAAGCCGACCCTGGTGTTCCTGAATCCGGACACCCGTCTGCCCGACGGCAGCAACCTGTTTGAAACCCTGGAGGCCATGGTGCGCCTGCTGGAACACAACGGTGATCATAACCTGGCCGACCAGCTGTTCCGGTCTGCGTTAAGCCTGAACGCCTTGCACAAACCGATTCAGGCCGTTGCGCAGGAAGTCGAGCATTTTCTGCGCAAGACTCGCCGGGGCATGGTGCAGTACAACGCCATGGAGCATTTCTACCACAAGCTGCGGGAGCTCAAGGGCGAAACTGAAACCCGGAGCCTGCGCCGGAAATGGCTGGAAGGCGGCACGTTTGCCCGCAGTACCGGGTTTTTGCTGGGCCTGCGCGGCCAGCAACGGCCCAAGCATTACGCCTTCGGCGCCTCGGCCAGCTATTACCAGCTGCTGTTCAGCGAACTGGACCTGCGCCTGGCCGATCTGCGCCGCAAAAGCGAAGTGCCGGCCCTGCAGGAAGTGGCGGGCGCCGGTCGTAACAGCCGGATCGACGTGCAGCGCATCAACCAGCTGTACCAATGGCTGGAAACCCTGGAGCTGCGGCCCACCGCAGATCTGGTCCGCGAACTCCATGGCCGGCTGGAGGGCTTTATCCCCGGCTATCGTTTTCCGGACCTGCTGGCGGCCCTGAACCGGCTGGTGAACACGCCACCGGCAGGTTTTCAGGTGATTACCAGCAACCGCTTCCGGACGCTCGAAACCGGACAGTTACCTGACCTCAGTGGCGAGCAGTTTGTTTACCGGAAACGCCGCCTGGAACCACAGACCGAGAAAGCCCATGACTGACCAGATCATCACCGCGGCCGATCAGCGTGCCAGCCCGTTTGACGACATACTGCCGGCCCACAGTGCCGCCATCTACCGGGAGTTTCAGGCGGGCCGGGTCATCGTGCGGGAGCTGTGGGATGCCAATCGCTCCGAACTGGTGGCGAATCCGCTGTACAACTTGCTGTACAACCATTTGTCCCACTTCAGAACCTTTTATGAGCACCTCGGCAGC
>JAWOAO010000486.1:0-2552 GCA_046498485.1 Marinobacter sp.
GTAAAGCTTTATGCTACAGCTCAGCGACCGGAATCTGAAATTGCGGGCCGGACCCCGCAGGGGTGCCGAAATAGCGTGTTTTGGAAAGCGCTCCTCCCAAAGACTCCTAACTCCCAAATCTATGCCAGCCAGAAGGTATATGTAATGGCAAATATACGATCTCACAAGGGTACCACACCACAATTTGGCGAACGCAGCTGGGTAGACGACAGTGCCGTAGTCATCGGCGACGTGATTACCGGCGACGACTGCTCGGTGTGGCCGATGACAGTAATTCGCGGCGACATGCACAAAATCCGCATCGGCGACCGCTGCAGCGTGCAGGACGGCTCGGTGTTGCACATCACCCACGCCAGTGACTTCAACCCCGGCGGCTGGCCACTGATCATTGGTGACGACGTCACCGTTGGCCACAAAGCCCTGCTGCACGGCTGCACCATTGGCAGCCGGGTACTGGTCGGCATGGGGTGCACCGTAATGGACGGCGCGGTGGTGGAAGACGACGTGATCATTGGCGCCGGCACCCTGGTGCCGCCGGGCAAGCGCCTGGAATCCGGACACCTGTACGTCGGTTCACCCTGCAAACAGGCCCGAGCACTGACCGACAAAGAAAAAACCTTCTTCAAGTACACCGCCGCCAACTACGTCAAACTCAAAGACCAATACCTTAACGAAGATTGATACAGTGGTCTGAACAGCCAGCGACGGAGGCGCGCCAGATGTGATGTTATTGGCCTTTGTGGTACTTAACGGATTACTGGTAGTGCCTGCACTGGCGCTGCCGGGCGCGGCACCCTGGCTGACGCTGGAGGCACTGGTCATCTGGTGGCTGCTGCACCATCAACCCGCCCGACGCATCCGACTGGTGCTTTTATTTTCAATATTTTACGCCTTGTTCGTCGGGCTTGTAATCGCCGATGCCCTGGTCCGCCAAAGCCTGGGCCGGGGCCTGAATCTGTATCTGGAGGCTGGCTTACTGGATTCCGCCTGGCATCTGCTGCACAACAACCTGGGCATGATCGGGGCGGTTCTGATGGTCGCTGTTCTGGTGCTGGCGGCTGTTCTGGTGGGCTGGCTGTTTCGTTGCGTGGCCCTGCACCTGGCCCAGCGCACTCCCCGCCATGGTCGCCCGTTGTGGATAGCCTCAGCGGCATTGCTGATGCTGGCTGTGCTAACGCCGTGGGTAGGCAGCCCGGCCCTGGCTTTCGTCGCCAACCAGGGTTCGTTGATCAGGCACTCGCACCAGGCCGCCACGGCCTTTCGTGCCGAGCTTGACCTGGCGCCGACCGCTGCCCGGCAAGCCCAGGCATTACCCGGCCTGGCCAACACCGATGTGGTGCTGGCGTTCGTGGAGTCCTACGGCATCTCCGGGCTTACCGACGATCGCTACCGGCCGGTACTTGGCCCCCGGCTGGCAACCCTGGCGGAACAACTGGCCGAGGCCGGCCTGACCGTCGCGACCGGGCGCCTGGCATCACCGATCCAGGGTGGCCAGTCATGGCTCGGGCATCTGTCCGTTCTGAGTGGCCAGTGGATCAACAACCAGATTGTCTACGACACCTTTCTGAGCAGTGACTATCCCACTCTGATCGATGATTTTCGCATGACCGGCCATCACACGCTGGCGGTAATGCCCGCGATCACCCGTGACTGGCCAGAGGGCCAGCTGTTTGGCTACCACCGCATCTACGATCACGATGACCTGGGCTATCAGGGGCCAGCGTTTAACTGGGTGACCATGCCCGACCAGTTCACCTGGCAACGATTAGAGCAGTTACGCCAGGCCACCGAAACGCCGGTGTTTGCGGAACTGGCGTTGATCAGCAGCCACGCACCCTGGGTGCCCATTCTGCCGGTGCTGGACGACTGGGAAACCCTGGGCGATGGCCGGGTGTTTGATCAGTGGGCAGGCATGGGCGAAGCACCGGTGTCACTCTGGCGCGATCCGGACCGGGTGCGCGACCACTACATCCGGGCCGTGGATTACGCCCTGGCCGCGGCCGGAGGCTTCGCCACCCGCTACCTGACCGACGACACCCTGCTGATCATTCTGGGTGATCACCAACCGGCGCCGCTGATTACCGGAGACGATGCCAGCAAAGATGTGATCGTTCATGTTATCAGCCGTAACCCGGCGCTGGTGGCACCGTTTCTGTCCGGACAACTACCGGGGTTTCAGCCCGGCACCTTGCCGGACCTGACCACTCATGGCGCGCCGATGAACCGGTTTCGGGGCTTTCTGCTGAGTCAGTTTGGTGAATCCTGAGCCCTGTTAACACCGCTCACGCCTTCATCAACCAGGCTCTTGAAAAGTCCGGAAACACGACTACAGTCTTGTATAGCAGAGGTTCACGGAGTCCTTCCTGCTTGGAGATTAACTGGTTGTACTATCTCTGCTGATTTAACTCGTGAGCCTTCGGCAGAATTGGGCCACTTAGCTCCTTATGATAGGCCTCTTACATTGCCTATCCCAATCACCGCTAAAGTAGATTCTACTGCTGGTGATTTGGAAAACTGGTCTAAAGTAGCTGATAGACTGGCAGAGTTTAATG
>JAWOAO010000101.1:0-19624 GCA_046498485.1 Marinobacter sp.
GAGTATTTCTACAGCTTTGAGTATGACGCTAAAGGGTGCAAATAATAGCACTAAAGAGGAGATGGAAGTTGCACTGAATGTTAATGGTATTGACGAGGAAATCTTGAATGAATATTACCAAGCATTACTTCAAACAATGAATAGTTATCAAGATGATATAGATTTATCTATAAAAAATTCAATATGGGTTAAGCAAGGAGAGGAAATAAAGCAGGAATTTATTGAAGAAATGGAATTTATTTTTGATGCACCTATTGAAGAATTAGATTTTAGTAAAGAAGAGTCGGTAAAAACAATTAATAATTGGATTGAAGAAGTTACAAATGGAAAAATCAAAGACATGCTACAGGCTCCATTACCCCCTAATGCAATAATGTATTTAATTAATGCAATATATTTTAATGCAAACTGGCAATATGAGTTTGATCCAGAGAGAACTTTTGAAGCTGACTTTATTACTGAGAATAATGAGTCAGTAAAAGTTGAGATGATGAGCCAAAAAAGTAATATTGACTATTTTAAAAATGATTCTTCCCAAGCAATAAAACTGCCATATGAAAACGAAGATTTGAGTATGATGGTTTTCTTGCCAAAACCAGATATCTCTGTAAATGATTTTATTAACAATTTTGATAGGGATAGCTTTATCAAAACAACTGATAATTTTACAGAGCATGAAGATCTTATAGTTCAATTACCAAAGTTTAAGATAGAGTACGGAACAAAGTTGCTAAATGATTCATTAAAATCATTAGGCATGGAAATACCATTTAGTTCACAAGCTGATTTTTCAAAAATAAGAGAAGGATTAATGATTTCTAGAGTACTACACAAGTCGTTTATAGAAGTTAATGAAGAGGGCAGATACCGAACTCATCAGAGGCGAAGTTTTGCTTACCGAAAGAGAAAGAGGTTACGCCGTACTGGATGCCAACGTAGGCTTCTTCGATGGGCTTGTCGACAGCTTTGCCGTTGGCGTGATCTTTGAAATCAAAATCCAGGCGACCGAAAGCTTTCATGTCATTGCCGAGATCGTAGCTGACGTAGTTTTTCAGCTCCAGGTCATCGAAATCAACCCCGAGATTCTCGTCTGCACCGATTTCCTGACGCAGCTGAACCTGAAAATCACCATTCAGCTTATAAGTAAAACCGTCTTTCTCATACACGGTCGCGGCGTTGACAGAGCCAACAGCGATAGACGACACAGCAACAGCCAGAAGAAGCTTCTTCATTTGTTATAACTCCACTATCAGTTTGGTTTGATGATTATTGGTTGCTGGAATCAACCCAGCTGTCCCACTCTTTTCGAGTCTTTTTGTCAGCTTTCAGATACCAGTAGCGCAGCATCCTGCTGACCATTTCCTGATCCGGATCGGCTTGCGAATCCAGCAGCAATCCTTCCTGGTTGAGTGTCAGCTCCGTGCCGACGGTTTCTGCGCGGGCAGCCACGGCCGCCACGGCGCCGGAACGGTTATAGGCTTCCAGCTCCCGCGGGTAATCGCGGACCAGCTGAAAACCTTCTTTCTCGAGAACGTCCGAGGTGAACGCCGCCGGGCGGCCCTCGCCATCGGCCAGGTTCCAGTTGCCCTGCCGGTTGAAGCTGGCCATATCCCGGCTTGAGCGAATCTCCGGGGCGGACAAGGTCAACTCTGTGTTTTCGGCGGCAAATCGCAATACAAAGGCATCGCTGGTCTCAAGGGTTGCGTCCCGACCAAGCTCTGCCGTGCACTCAACCACCAGCTGCCGGCTGCCGTTAGCCAGTGTCAGAGTCTGTCCGGAGCTGGCGCTTTGCTCGCTGCCATTGACGGCCTGCACACTGACGCAGGGCCCCAGGCTCAGCTCAATCTCGGCCCAGGCCGAAAGTGGCAACAAGGCAGCAAGCAGACATGTAACTGTGGAAACTCTCTTCACGCTTTCAATCCAGTAGCTGATAACCGGTACAGGTATTAACTCAATTGAGACGTACTATGGAGGGGGCTTATGACAGGGCTATTACAGAATGTTATGAAAACAATTTTTTAGGCGAAACTACTCTCCGCCCCGATCTGGCAGGAGCCAGAACGCACAAAGCCGCACCCAAGGGCGCGGCTTTGTGCAACCGAAAGGCCGTGTTAGCGGGCAGACGCACCCACAACATCAATGCCATACAGCGTTGTGGTGCCGCTGACTTCGTTACCGACCGCGAGCATCGGCTCACCGTTGGGGCTGTCCTCAGCCTTGATGAAGACCATGCCTTCCGGGCCCAGGTCTCCGGCATTGCCGGCTTCAATAGCCGCCTGATCGGCCGAGAAATCCCGGTTGTTCAGGTACTGCACAAACTGGGGATTCTGCGGGTTGGTTACGTTGTACACCATGATGCCGCCAACACGCTCAAGGCCAATAAACGCATAGTTCTGCCCGTTGATCTCGCCAATGGCCACGGCTTCGGGCTCCGGCCCTTTGTCATCCGAACGATCATCGGCACTGTTGTCATCGTTGCTGGCGTTGAAACCGTGCGGAATCAGGTTACCGGTGATGCGCTCAAAGTCGTTGCCGGAATCAAACACCCGCTGGCCTTGCTCGTTCCAGATCGAGAAAGAGCGGGCACCGTAGCTGTACAACTCGTCATACACGCAGTCTTTCTCGACATCGGTGGCGCTGTTGGTCGGGTCACAGCCATTGCTCACACCCAGGGTTGAGGTGACCTTGAGGCGGCCCAGATTGGCGCTGTCCTGCAGTTCCTTGCGCTGCGCTTCAGTGCCGAAGGCGTCGCTCAGTTGCAGGTCTTTCACCCGGAACTCCTCACTGAAGCCGTCGTAATCCCTGGAGTCACCTTCGTTAGCGGTGATGTAATAGGTCTTGCCATTGTAACCATAGCTGGCAATGGCATCCGGCATGTACATGCCCTGTATCGGCCAGTTGCGAAGGTTGATGCCGCCATCCTTGTTGCTGGCATCGAGTTCATTGCCCAGCATTCTGTGATCCTTGAAACCCAGCGGCAGGACATCAACAATTCTGGCATTCTCAATATCGAGCACCGCTACCGCATTGTTTTCCTGCATGGCTATCCAGGCGCGGGTGTTGTCGACTGAAAGCGCTATGTATTCCGGCTCGAAATCCTGGGCCGCAGACGCACCCGGGCCAAATATCCGGACGCCGGACTCGCGGAGCGCCTGCTCACGGCCGTTGAAGGCGCGGAAATCGGCGGTTTTCACTGTGGCATTCGCGACCCCATCAGACAGGTCGATCACGCTGACAGAACCTTCCGGGTCCAGGGTGTAGTCATCATTCGGCTCGCCTTCATTGGCCACCAGCACGGTAAGACCATCGTGGGTGAAGGTCAGCATGTCGGGAAGCGCGCCCACTTCCACCTCACCGGCCTTGCTCAGGTCAGAGGCACTGTAAAACACCACTTTACCGTTGGCCTGCTTTACCTTCGCTTCGATGGCGACAGCCACCAGATCGCCATGCACAGCCACACTGTTGGCGGAGGCACCTTCGCGGGTTGCGTCAATCGTATTGATCAGTACCGGGTTAGCCGGGTCCCGGATATCCAGCACATCAACCGTAGCGGCATTGGCGTTGATCACAAACAAACGTTGGTTGGTGGCGTCGTGTGCCAGGATTTCGGCCGCACTCTCATCGAAAACACGGCCTTCGGACTGGTAGCGTCCGACAACATTCAGCTCGATAAGACCCTGAGTGGCAGCGATGGCGGGCGTTTCTGTGCTGTCACCCTTGCTGCTTGCGCAGGCACCAAGGCCTACCGTAGCGGCGAGAATGGCAGAAGCGAGGAGAAGACGTTGTAAATTCATGTTTACCTCTGGGTTGAGTCGACTTTGGGTAAATGACAACTCAATCTATGGCAAACAGATGACAAAACAGCGTCAGAAAAAGACAGGGTGTTGAAGATGGTTACCACAAAAAATGGCGGCTCAATGAGCCGCCATTTTCCGCCTGGCTGCTATTCCGGATTACTGACCCAGATAGCTCCGGTACATCCACACGGTTTTTTCCTGCTGAGCGATATAGTCACTCATCAGGGCGGCAGTGCCTTCGTCATCGGCTTCGCCAGCCAGAGTCAGCAGATCGCGCTGCTTGGCAATCAGCTTGCCGAAGCTTTCAACGATGTTGCCCACTGCGTCTTTACCGTCGGCAACATCTTTACGTTCCGGCACGTCGGACGTCTCGATGTAGGTGCTGTAGGCGTGCGAGGGGCGATGACCCAGGGTCAACACGCGCTCGGCGATCTCGTCGATCTTCAACAGCAGGTCGTCATACAACTCTTCGAATTTGGCGTGCAGTTCGAAAAAATTGTCACCCTTGATGTTCCAGTGGTAACCGCGCACGTTCATGTAGAAGATCTGGTAGTTGGCCAGCAATCCGTTCAAAGCGTCTGCAAGATTTTGTGTCTTGTCTGTATCAAGACCGATGAAATTCTTACCCATATTGAACCTCCTGATTCGCGTTAGGGTTTCTGCTTTTGGTACCACACTCTAAGCCAATGAGTGGTGTAACTGAAGTAATGATCTCTAATTCCTGCGATAGCAAAAGCTTATATTAATAATGAAAATTCGATAGATTTCAGCTATCAACACGAAGCGGACAGTCTATTTGCTAATAATTCTCGTTTACTCTTAAATAGAAGCATACATCAGACCTATGCGGAGTTGATCATGAGCGCCCTTAAAGACTTTGTTCACAATCACGGTGCAAAAGGTGACCAGTCACTGCTGAAAACGATCACCTTTGCCATCACCCACTTTATCGTGGCGTTCTCCGTGGCCTATCTGTTGACCGGTGATATCGTAATCGGTGGCCTGATTGCCATGGTGGAACCCGCCATCAATACCGTTGCCTACTTCTTTCATGAGAAAATCTGGGCCCGGCACCAGCAGAAGACAACCGCTGACGCCGTGAGCTTACGGCATAACACAGTACCGGGCTGCTGATTCAGATCAAGCCCGGTGCGCAAGATGGTGTGACAGGCTAGACGCCCGGCCCGCAATCCATGCAGCCCTCTGCCGGTTGAGGTCCGATTTTCAGGTTGCGGTTCAGATCCTTCAACGCGGTTCGCAAACCTTCTTCAATGACCGGATGGTAGAACGGCATGTCCAGCATGTCACTCACCGTCAGTCGCTGTTGTACTGACCACGCCAACAGATGGGCCATGTGCTCTGCCGCCGGGCCAAACATTTCCGCGCCCATGAACAGGCCGCTGCCGTGCTCACCATAAACCCGTAGCAGGCCCCGGTCTTTGCCGATGACCTTGCTGCGGCCCTGATCTTCGAAACACACCTCACCAACAGCAAAACGACCCTGGCATTTTGCATCAACCTGATCGATGGTCAGCCCTACCGAGGCAATCTGCGGGTCGCAAAACACCACCGCCAGCGGCGTTCTGCGCAGCCCTGCCTGCACCTCGGGCCAGGCGGCCGCATTATCACCGGCAATGCGGCCTTCATCGGCGGCCTCATGCAACAGCGGCCTATGGTTGTTTACATCACCGGCGATAAAGATGTTGCTGTCGCCGCAACGCAGGGTGTAGGCATCAAAGTCGGGCATGCCGCGCTCATTCAGCTCGATCCCGGCATTCTGGATGTCCAGGTTATCGACATTGGGGCGTCGGCCGGTGGCCGCGAGCAGGTAATCGAAGGTTTCCTGATGGTCTTTGCCATCCTCTTGCCAGGTAACCTCAACGCCCTGCTCCGTGCGCTCCACTTTTTTGGTGTCGGCTTTCGGGCTCAGTGCAAATTCGTCCCCGAAGATCTTCAGGGCATAGTTCCTGATTTTTTCATCCCGCAGGCCGCCAATCCCGCCGCCAATGCCGAACAAGCGTACACGTACACCCAGCCGGCTCAACGCCTGGCCCAGCTCCAGCCCGATTATGCCGGGGCCAAATACCGCGACCGAGCCGGGCAAGTCCTGCCAGTCAAACACATCATCGTTAACGATCAGGCGATCTTTGGCCTCTTTCAGCATGCCCGGTACAGTGGCCCGGGACCCGGTGGCAATGATAATGCGCCCGGCCTGAACCTCGGTGTGGCCACCCACTTCCAACCGATGGCTGTCGACAAACCGGGCGTGGCCCATCAGGCGATGCTCTTCCGGCAACGACTCCATGGCGCGAACCACCGGGGCGACAAAACCATCACGCTCAGCACGAACCCGCGCCATTACCAGACGGCCATCGATCCGAACGTCTCCGGCCAGCACGCCAAAGCGCTCAGCCGTCGCCACATCATGAGCCCGTTCAGCGGCGGCAATCAGCAGCTTGCTGGGCATACACCCGACCCTTGCACAGGTGGTGCCATACTGCTCCCCCTCAATCAACACCACTCGCTCGGTCACCTTGCGTACCCGCTGATAGGCGACCATGCCGGCAGTGCCGGCCCCGATAATGGCTACATCCACGTCACGCTTGTCCATCATGCCTCCCGGCGATCAAAAACCCGAAAATTCTGCCAGTTAAACCACAAGTATAGAAACCTTACCGAGCCCTGACAGGTGAATCCGGGAAAAAATCCGCTTATGCTTGCGAGCGACAAGCAAAACCCCTTAACGAGCGTTCCCGCTCCCCGGAGATCTCAGGTGCACAATTACTGGCTGGAATTCCTGACGGTTGCACTGGTCCATCTGCTGGCAGTTGCCAGCCCGGGCCCGGACTTTGCGGTTATGCTCAGGCAGGCGCTGACGCAAACACGGCGTAACGCCATGCTCAGCGCAACGGGCATCGGCCTGGGCATTTTGCTGCATGTGGGTTATTCGCTGCTGGGCATTGGCCTGATCATTCAACAGTCGATCATGCTGTTTACCGCATTGAAAGTAATCGGGGCGCTGTATCTGCTATGGATTGCCTGGCATTGCCTGCGGGCAAAACCGGGCGGCGTTCACGTCGACGCCAACAACGGCAAGATCCAGACCGGCTGGGGCGCGTTTCGACTCGGGTTTCTGACCAACGCTCTCAACCCGAAAGCCACGCTGTTTTTCGTGTCGCTGTTTTCGGTGGTGATCAATCCGGGCACACCCTTACTGCTGCAAGCGGGCTATGGCTTTTACATGGCGTTGGCCACCGGGCTCTGGTTTGCCATGGTGGCGGTGTTCTTCACCCAACCCCGTGTCCGTCGGGGCTTTAACCGGTTCGGACACTGGCTGGACAGATTCATGGGTGGAATCCTGGTGCTGCTGGCCGGGCAACTGCTGCTGTCTACAGTGAGCGGATCAGAGCTTCCGTCTGCTCCCACGCCAGGCACGGATCGGTGATCGAACAGCCGTAGATCAGATCGTCGCCGTCATCCTGACGGCCAAAGGCCAGAAAGCTCTCCAGCATCAACCCTTTGATGTGGGTATTGCCGTTGCGCTTCTGGGCCATGACCTCACGGGCGATATCCAGCTGTCGCTCGGCCTGTTTGCAGGCGTTATCGTGACTGCAATCCACCATCACCGCCGTCGACACACCGGCCTTCTGCAGCTCGGCCACCGCCTTGGCGATGCTCACGGCATCGTAATTGGTGACACCCCGGCCACCGCGCAACACCAGATGCGTGTCCGGATTGCCGGCCGTGGTGATCATCACCGGGGCGCCGGCGTGGGAGATGCCCAGGTGGTGATGAGAATGGCCGGCAGACTGCATGGCATGGGTGGCCACCGCAACGCCACCATCGGTACCGTTCTTGAAACCGGTCGGCATCGGCAAACCGCTGACCATTTCGCGATGGATCTGGGATTCGGTGGTGCGGGCACCGATTGCCGTCCAGCTCACCAGGTCGCCCAGGTAGTCCATCATGAACGGGCTCAGGGCTTCGGTAGCCAGTGGCAGGCCAAGCCCGGACAGTGCTAACAACAGCTTGCGGGACCGCTCAAGACCCTGCTTCAGATCGCCCTGGCCAGTGCGCTCGGGATCGTACAACAGGCCCTTCCAGCCAACCGTGGTGCGCGGCTTTTCCAGGTAGGCCCGCATCACAATCAGGAACTGGTCACTCACTTCATCTGCCAGCGCCTTGAGCCTGGCGCCGTACTCCAGCGCCGCCTGCTCATCGTGCAGGGAGCAGGGCCCCATCACAATCAGGGTGCGCTGGTCCTGGCCGTGGAGCACACCCCGGATCTGGTCCCGGTAGCCGGCAATGGCCCGGGTCAGCGGCTCACCGGCTGCAAACTGCTGGCGTAATTCGGCCGCTGTTGGCAACGTGGCTTCCTGGCGATGCTGGCAGGCACTCAAGGCTTGCGCATCCAGAGTCTCAGATTTCAGAGGCATGTTCATGTCAGTGTTCCCGTGTTCCCTGTGTCAGAATCAAAAAAGCCCCGGCTGGGCTACCAGTCGGGGCTTTTTGGAGTCCGGTGGCAGCCTGGGTTGCTTGCCGGGCTGCCTTCCTCGCTATGTTCGGTCGATGAAGATCTTACGGGCGGCCCGGGCTCTGGCTAAAATAAAAGCCATAATCAAACCGCCAAAAAGACACAACAGAGCCTGCGGCCTTCAGGTTTTCACCAAAAGCTTTCAGAACATTCAATTGACAGGCTACGTGTGTGGTCTTCATGCTTTTCACTATAACCCCGTGGTTTTCAGATTGGCAACCCGCCATCCGGATTATTTTAGCGGGTCCACCTGACACGGCTCCGGAGGCTCAGATGACGATACGCCCAGCGCAGTTGTTGATAACTGCCCTGCTTACCCTGCTGTTGGTACTGTTTTCGACACTGGCCCTGGCCCAGACAGAATCCCGTGTCTATCAGTTGAACAACCGCAGCTCTGCTGATATCGCCGGCCAGATCAAAGAGCTGTACCAGCAAGCTCCGGTTACCGTCAGTGCCCGCGGCCAACAAATCGTGGTCCGTGGCCAGCCCGGTTTGCTGGACGAGATCGGCATGCTGATCGAGTCGATTGATGTCCCTCCGGTGCAGATGCGCATCAGTGTGCGCTACCGTCAGGATATCGGCGGCAAACAGTCTGGCGGCGGGGTGACGGTGTCTGGCAATCGCGTCGGGGCCAATGTTGAGCGCCGCACCATCAGCACCCACTCGAATACCGAGCGGCAACTGGTGGTTCAGGATGGCCAGTCAGCGCACATTACCTCCGGCAATGTGCGCACCCTGCCCGTGGCGGTTCAGGGTGGTCGTAACCCGGCGGTCATTCTGCAGCAGGTGGAAACCCGCAGTGGCTTTGTGGTAACCCCACAGGCGATCTCCGATCAGGCGGTGGAGCTCAGTATTGTCTCGTTCGAGGCCGACCCGGCGGCCGTGCCCGGTTACGAAACCGAGGCCCTGATGACTGTTCGCCGGGTCGAACCCGGGCAATGGGTGTCGCTCGGCGGCACCAGTACCGCCAGCAGCCATCAACAGGGTGGCATTACCTATCGGGTGACCGGTAACCGGTCTGACAATCAGTCGGTCGATGTAAAGGTGGATATTCTGCCCTGATCAGGCACGGCCTTTGCCAAGCAGCAATTCTCTGGCCTCGTTGAGTTTGGCCGCCAGGTAATCGTTCCCGCCCCGGTCCGGGTGGACTTTCAGCATCAGGCGGCGATGGGCTGCGGTAATCTCCTCCCGGCTGCAGCCGGGTTGCACGCCCAGAATGTCGCAGGCTTCCTGTTTGGTCATCCCGGTACGGGCGACGGCCTGCTCGCCCGCCTGCGACTGCTCACCTGCCCCGGGGCCGCCGGCATTCCCCATGGCCCGTCGGAACATGGGGGCAAATTTCAGCAACGCCGGCAGTTTGCGCAGCAGCGGAATCAGCGCAGCCACCGCCGCAGTCAGCACATGCACCCGGCCGGTCAACACCATGAACAGCAGCAGCGCGCCACCGATCACCAGCACCATTTTCCAGGCCGCGGCTTTCTGGCGCTCCGGCGACAGCGCACCCCATTTTTTCAGGATGACGAACACGGCGGCCGCCAGGGCCAGGCCAAGAATCAGCTGCACAGCTACTCCTCATCGTTTTGATTGGTGAACCGAGAATAACAGGCCTGTGCTTTTTTGGATAAGCATCTGCCCGCGCGGACAACCGAAGAAATCTTTACTGGTGGCCCCAGCGTAATGCTACCGCAGTAGTTATACTGTGTATCGACGGCAAAATAGTGACAAACCGCGGCTGCTTTTGTAGCATCCTACCCGTTATTACCAAACGGACATTCTGCCGATGAATGCCACCATGGTCGCCACCCCCGGATTCGCAAGCACAGCCGTCAGTCCGCTCATCACGGCGACTATATCAGTATCAGGAAACTCAGCCTCAGGAAACCATCTATGCGCACTGCATCCCGTTTTGTCATCGTCATCATTATTCTTGGTGTCATCCTCGGCGGCATTTTTGGCTACAAGTTCATGCAACTGGGGCAGATGAAAGAGCAACTGTCCCAGCCCCAGCCGCCCGCTATTATTTCCGTGACCGAGACCACCACAGAAACCTGGCAGCCTGCTATCAAGGCGGTTGGCAGCATCGTGGCCGTCAACGGCATCGAGGTCGCCAATGAGGTCCCGGGGGTTATTTCAGCTATCAATTTCGAGTCTGGCGACACCGTCAGCACCGGTGACATTCTGGTGCGCCTGGACGCTGCCATTGACGAAGCCGCCTTGCGCACACGTCGGGCCGAGGCACAGCTGGCGCAACAGGAGTTCAAACGGATTTCTGACCTGCTGCCCAAACGTGCCGTGTCCCAGTCCCAGTATGACGAAGCCAAAGCCAACTTCGATGCCGCCGAGGCCCGGGTCAACGAGGCCGAAGCGCAACTGAACAAGAAGGTGATCCGGGCGCCCTTTGACGGCACCCTGGGCATCCGCATGGTGGATCAGGGCGAATACATCCCGACCGGCACCGCCATTGTCGAAATCAACATGTTGCACCCGATCTATGTCGATTACACCCTGTCCGAGAAGTACCTGTCAGACGTTGATCGGGGCTACCCGGTAGCCGTGACCGTTGCCGCGGTACCGGAGCGGATTTTTGAGGGCGAAGTCAGTGCCATCAACACCTCGGTGAACCCGGAAACCCGCACCGTGCGCATGCGTGCCACCCTGAGCAATGAAGACAATCTGCTGCGCCCGGGCATGTTCGCCACGATCCAGACCGGCCAGCCCCGGGATAACGAAGTGGTGACCCTGATCCGCACTGCCATCTCCTACAACACCTACGGCAATTTCGTGTTCGTGGTGGCCGAGAACGACAACGGCGAGCTGGTGGTTGAACGCCGCAGTGTCGTCACTGGTGAAATTCGTGATGGTCGAGCCTCTGTCACCTCCGGCCTCGAAGCCGGTGAAACCGTGGTTGCCAAAGGTCTGCTGAGACTGCGGGCCGGTCAGCGGGTGGAAATTCAGGACGAGCCCGAGCAGGAGGCGTCTGAATAATGCGATTCACCGACATCTTCATCCACCGGCCGGTTCTGGCCACGGTGGTCAGCTTATTGATCCTGCTGCTGGGTGCACGGGCGGCCATGGAAATGGAAATCCGCCAGTATCCGCAACTGGAAAGCACCACGGTTACCGTGACCACCGCCTACCCGGGTGCCAGCTCGGACCTGATCAAAGGCTTTATCACCACACCACTGCAACAGGCGATCGCCGAAGCCAGTGGTATCGATTACCTCACCTCCACCAGCTCCCAAAGCGTTTCGACCATTCAAGCCAAAATGGTTCTGAACTACGACGCCAACGATGCCCTGGCCGAAATCCAGGCCAAGGTGGCCAGCCAGCGCAACGTGTTGCCCGGAGAAGCCGAAGACCCGGTCATCACCTCCACCACCGGTGACGACACCGCGCTGATGTACATCGCCTTCTACAGCACTGAGCTGGAAGTACCGCAGATTACCGATTACCTGACCCGCGTGGTGCAGCCCAAGCTGCAGGCTTTGTCGGGCGTAGGTAAGGCCCAGCTGCTGGGCCGGACCTTTGCCCTGCGGGTATGGCTGGACCCGGAACGGTTGGCTGCGGTCGATATGACGCCGGTGGAAGTCGCCGCCAAGCTTCAGGCCAACAATTACCAGGCCGCGGTGGGCAAAACCCGTGGCAAATACACCGAAATCAGTCTGACCAGCGACACCGACATCGCAGACCCTGAGGCTTTCCGTAATCTGGTCGTCAAGCAAGTGGACGGCACCCTGATCCGCCTGCAGGATATTGCCCGGGTTGAACTCGGTTCCCAGAGCTATGACCAGCTGGCGCTCTACAAAGGCCAGCCGGCCACTTATGTCGCCATTGAAATAGCGCCCGGTGCCAACCCGCTGACCGTGGCCGACCTGGTGAAGCAGGAGTTGCCGGACATTGAAAGCCAGTTACCCAGTGGTCTGAACGTCCGCCTGGCCTACGATGCTTCTGACTTTATCCAGGATTCCATCACTGAAGTCATTGTCACCCTGCTGGAAGCCATGGTCATCGTTCTGGTGGTGGTGTTTCTGTGCCTGGGCTCGGTCCGTGCCGCCATTGTGCCTTCAGTGGCGGTGCCGCTGTCGCTGATCGGCGGCGCCTTCTTCATGCTGATTTTCGGCTTCTCCCTGAACCTGCTGACTCTGTTGTCGTTGGTGCTGGCCATCGGCCTGGTGGTGGACGACGCCATCATCATGGTGGAGAACGTGCACCGGCATATCGAACAGGGTGAATCCCGCTTTGACGCCGCCATTCACGGTGCCCGGGAAATGGCCATGCCGATCATTGCCATGACCACCACGCTGGTGGCGGTGTATGCGCCCATCGGCTTTATGGGTGGTCTGGTAGGTTCCCTGTTTACTGAATTTGCTTTCACCCTGGCGGGCACCGTGGTGATCTCCGGCATCGTGGCCCTGACCCTGTCGCCCATGTTATCCAGCAAGGTGCTGAAACCACACGGTAATCCCGGCAAATTCGAACAACGGGTGGAAAAAACCTTCAACGGCCTGGCCAATCTGTACAAGCGGGCACTGACCGCGTTGATGCAGACCAAGTCGGTGGTGATCTTCTTTGCGCTGGTGGTGCTGGGCTCCATTTACTTCATGGTGACCATGAGTCAGAACGAACTGGCCCCCACTGAAGACCAGGGCATCCTGTTTTACCAGGGCCTGGGCCCGGAAACCGCCACCCTGGATTACCTGTACGACCACGGGCAGGAGGTGCAGGAACGGATGTCCAGCGTGGACGGTTACAGCGAAGACTTCATGATTCTGGGCGTGACCAGCCCGAATGCGGTGTTTGGTGGCTTCAAACTGGCCCCCTGGAGTGAGCGGGAAATCTCCCAGTTTGAAATTCAGCCCAAACTGGATGCGGAACTGAAAAAAGTCACCGGTTTGCAGACCGCGGTGTTCCCTCGCCCGTCCCTGCCAGGCTCCGGTGGCGGCCTGCCGTTCCAGTTCGTGATCTCCACCGGTGGCAGCTATGAACAGCTGGATCAGGTCGCCGACGAAATGCTGGGCAAGGCCATGCAAAGTGGTAACTTCATGTTCCTGAAGAAGTCCATCAACTTCGACAAGCCGGTTACCCGCATCAATGTGGATCGTGACCGGGTCGCCGATCTGGGCATGTCGATGCGGGATGTGGGGCAGTCCCTGTCCGGCATGCTCAGTGGTGGTTACATCAACCGGTTCAATATGGAAGGCCGCTCCTACCAGGTGATTCCCCAGGTGGACGACCAGTTCCGGCCGAGCAAGAAATCCCTGGAGGACTACTACATCCGGGCCGGTAACGGCGAACTGGTGCCACTGTCCAGCGTCGTCAGCTTCACCGAAACCGTGGAGCCGTCGAATCGCACCCAGTTCAACCAGCAGAACTCGCTGACCCTTGAGGGCGTGGTAGTGCCCGGTGTAGCCGCCGGTACCGCCATGGACTTCATGGAGCAGACGGCCGGCGAGGTGTTCCCGCAGGGCTTCAGTTTCGACTACACCGGCGAGTCCCGCCAGCTGGCCACTCAGGGCAGCGCCCTGATGGTTACCTTCTTCCTGTCACTGCTGGTGATCTATCTGGTACTGGCGGCGCAGTTCGAGAGCTGGCGTGATCCGTTCATCATCCTGGTGTCGGTACCCATGTCGGTGGCCGGCGCCGTGGCCTTCATTGTGCTCGGCTTTGCCACCATGAACATTTACACCCAGGTGGGCCTGATCACTCTGATTGGCGTGGTGTCCAAGAACGGCATCCTGATCGTGGAATTTGCCAACCAGCTGCAGAAAGAGCAGGGCCTGAGCAAGATAGAGGCCGTGATCGAAGCTGCGGCAATCCGGCTGCGCCCGATCATCATGACCTCACTGGCGCTGATCTTCGCCATGGTACCGCTGCTGATTGCCGCCGGCCCCGGGGCGGAAAGCCGCTTTGCCATCGGTCTGACCATCAGTGCCGGCCTTGGCATCGGCACCCTGTTCACGGTGTTCGTTCTGCCCGCGTTCTACATCCTGCTGGGCCGCGATCATCACGGATCTGCGCAGGCTGGGCACGGTGAGGGCGAGCACAACGACCAGAGTATTGCGAAAGCCGGCAGCCACTGAGCACCGGTAAAAAAACCCGCTGCAGCGTTCTGTAGCGGGTTTTTTTATTTCAGACGCTGGCCAGACCGGGCGGCTCGACAGCCGGGTACGCCTGCAGCCTGCGCCGCCATTGCACGGTCTCGCTCGGTAGCTCCCCGAAGTGTTCCCGATATAGCGCGGCAAAACGTCCCAGGTGAAAAAACCCTTCATCGGCCGCATACCGGGAGATATGGGGCACGTCGCACTGGCAATCCACCAGGCGCCGACGCACCCGTATCAAGCGGCAGCGCTGATAGTAACGGTAAGGCGTCATGCCGGCTTCCCGCTTCATCAGGTAATACAGGTTTCGCTCACTCGCGCCGGAATGCTGAGCCAGTGCCTGCAGGTCGAACTCCCACTCCGGCTCACTTCGTATTTTTTCAATGGCCCGGGCCAGCCTGCGATCCAGCTCCGGTAATTCATCGGTATCACCCCCGTTGACCGTTACCAACGATTGCGCCAGTTGACCAAAAAACTCGGTGGTTGCTACCCGCGCCTCCTTATGGCCCTGAAAATAATCCGACCGCAGCAGAAACCGGTGAATGTGCCTGGCCAAAGCCAGCTCCTGCTTTTTATGCAGCAAGCTCGGCACTGACTTTGTCAACGGAGAGACCAGCACCAGACGAGCTCCCTCCCAGGCGCGAAGCGTGAAGGCCCGGCCTGGCAAAATCACCAACGACGGATGGGTAGAACGCTGCGAGCCCCCCTGCAGTATCACTTCACCCCGGCCCTGAATCTGGGCGACCAGTACCGCCTGGGGCAGGCGGCAGCGGGTAAGTTCGATGTCCTGATCCACGTCCAGGACACAAACCCTGCCAGCATCCACCTCCAGCGCCGACAACGAGCCAACCACCGCTTTTGGCCTGCGCAATCGACAGCCCATCCCTGAACAGTGCAGCAACTCTCTGACGGCGGCCAGCCACTCCCCCCAGGAGGCACTGTTCAGGCGAAGGTAGGCTTCCAGATCCGGTTTGGCATTGAGCGTTCGCATACGGCTCGCAAAGGCAATGAGTGAGCCCATCCTTGTAAGGCACAGGTATTCCAGGCCCAAGCCAAATTTTGCAAAATGCTCAAATGCCGGCCACTGAACCGGTTTTTATTGATGTTCATCAATTCTGCAACAGGTATCCACACCGAGCTCACACCAGAACCAGCTGGGCCAGCGGCGACGGACGGGCCAAGAAATAACCCTGGCCACGGTGACAGTTCAACTCCTGCAGCCTGGCTCTTTGCGCTTCGGTTTCAATACCCTCGGCGACCACTTCCAGATCGAGCGCCTCGGCAATGGCCAGAATGGCCGAAACAATGCGTGAATCCCGGCCATCCGGGCCCAGGCGCTGGATAAACTGGCGATCTATTTTCAATACCTGGACTGGCAAGGTATGCAGGTACGCCAGCGACGAATAACCGGTGCCAAAATCATCGATCGCCACCACAATGCCTTTTTTGCCAAACTCCCGAAGCCTGGCAAGGCACCGGCGGGACAGATTCATCAGGTGGGTTTCGGTGATTTCGATCTCGGGTAACCAACCGGCCTTGCGCACACGCTGGAAGAACGGTTCCAGCATCTGGTCCAGGCGACTGTCGGCAATCTGCCGGGCGGAAATGTTGATCGCGAGACGCCGGGACCCGCTCCGGCTGACCAGACCCTGCTCCAGATCCCGCGAGATGCACCGCACCAGCTGCTCGGTGAGCTCGTGAATGTGTCCGCGTTGTTCTGCCACCGGCACAAAATCGCCCGGCGAAACCGCGCCCAGCTTCGGGTGCTGCCAACGTAACAGGGCTTCCAGGCCTACCATGACGCCGGTTGCCAGGTCGTACTGCGGTTGGTACACCACCGAAAACTCCTCTGGCGCCACCTTCAGCGAGGTAATCAGTGCCTCCGACAAGCGCTGCTGGTGCTGGCCCTGTTCGCCGTCAACCGCACTGTAGATCCGGTAACAGGCGCGGCCGGCCAGCTTTGCTGTGTACATGGCCCGGTCGGCATTCTGCAACAGGTCGGCCGCGCTTTCGCCATGCCGGGGGTACACCGCTGCACCAACCGAAGCGGACAGAAAATACTCCCGGTGATCGACCACCAACGGGGAATGGAAGATGCCGTTCATACGCTGGCACACCATCGGCAATTCAGACTCGGATTCCAACTCGACAATGGCGGCGAATTCGTCGCCGGACAGGCGGGCAATCACATCACCTTTACGTAACACACTCTGCACACAGGCCGCAGCCTGCTGCAGCACCCGGTCGCCGCAATCGTGGCCGTGCAAGTCGTTCACCGACTTGAAAAAATCCAGGTCAATGTAGAGCACAGCAAAACCGTTGTCAGCGGACTTGCGCTGGCTGACCCGGGCTTTCAGAAACTCCTGAAACAGCGACCGATTGGGTAACTCGGTAAGCGGATCGTAATACGCCAGCGACGCCAACCGCTCACTACCTGCCGTCAATTCACCCAGATCCATGAAAACACTGGCATAAAGCTGATTGCCATAGTGTCCAATCGGGTAAATGGTCAGCCACTGCGGGTAGTTTTCGCCGCATTTACGCCGGTTCCAGATCAGCCCTTCCCAACGCCCGTGCTCGTTCAGGCTCTGCCACATGGCCTGATAGAACTCCGCGGAGTGCAAACCCGAACTAAGCACCGAGGGTGCGCGGCCCAGCACTTCCTCAGACTGGTATCCGGTCACCGTGTGGAACATCCGGTTAACGTAGGTAATCCTGGCATCCGGTGTCGCGAGCATGATGGCTCTGGGGTGGTGGTCCACCAGTGCCTTGAAATCCTGTTCTTTCAGCGCCTGCATCGTCCGCTTTCCTTTATATGCCGAGCCTGCAACAGCAACAGGCTTTTTTTGATTCAGCATAGGCAGAATCCGTCGCAAACCAATCCATATTTTGCAAAAACCGACGTCTTTTGACCCGAGGCAGAAAAAAGTACTGAGATTTCGAAGCTTGCAGTAGGCAGATACCGCGCAAACAGCAATTTCCCGAACCGGCACAATAAGGTAGTCTGGCATTCCAGCGGTTGAATTAACCGGATTCATCAACGCAATCATCAGGATCGCCAGCACCTTGACCCTCGGAACCCTTTTCTGGCTGTTTGTTGCCGGCTTTGCTGTCTGGTACTGGTGGCGCGCCAAAGACATCAAGGATTTTGTCCTGCAGTCGACCCAACGCTACTGCAAAACCATGGATGTGCTGCTGCTCGATGACGCCGTGTATCTGCGCGGGCTCTGGTTCAAACGCGATCAGCACGGCAATCTCAGGGTTTGGCGCCGTTTTCTGTTTGACTTCACTACTACCGGTGAAGAACGCTACACCGGCCGCATTATCATGCTCGGCCGCACTATCCAGCAGATGGAACTGGAACCACACCGGTTCTGACCCTGACCAGCCATAGTTGGCACCGGCCCTCATGCTGATCTTCTCGATGGTAAGCCACGCCAGCTACACCAGGACCCAACACCCGATTGTACTGGTTCATGGTGTCACCGGTTTCAACACCCTCGGTGGTCTGGTCAATTACTTCCACACCATTCCCTGGAATCTGGAGCGCAGCGGTGCCCGGGTTTACAGCGCCAGCGTGTCGTTTGTGAACAGCAGCGAACAGCGGGGCCAGCAGCTGGCCAACTACGTCAACGGCCTGGGCCATGCCAAGGTTAACCTGATGGCCCACAGCCAGGGTGCACCAACGTCCCGGGTAACCGCCGCCCTGATCCCTCATCGCATTGCCTCTGTCACCTCCATTAACGGCGTCAACAAAGGCTCGAAAGTCGCCGATGTGCTCCGGGGCGTGCTACCGCCGGGCAGTCATGTTGAAGGTGGCGTAAATGCCATTGCCAACGCTGCGGGTGGCCTGATCAACGCCCTCTCGGGTGCCAGCAATCCGCAGGATGGCCTTGCCGCCCTGCAAACTCTGACCACCCCCGGCACCACCAACCTGAACCATGCCCTTGGCTGGCAAGGCGTTAACCGCAACGCCTGTGCCGGTACCGATGAAAATGTCTGGATCAACGGTAACAGGATCAAGTTTTTCTCCTGGACCGGTCGCGGCGTATGGACCAATGTCTTCGACATTACCGATCCGTTTCTGGGCATTACGGCACTGGCCTTCGGCCGTGAGCCGAGCGATGGCCTGGTCGGTGTCTGCGCCACCATGATGGGCAACGTCATCGGCACTCACTACGACATGAACCACGTTGATGCCATCAACCATCTGCTGGGTGCCCGTTCGCTGTGGACCAACCCCGTCAGCCTGTATCGCAGTCACGCCAACCGTCTGAAAAACCGCGGCTTGTGAGGCAAGCATGAGCAAACGACCGATCGCAACACGTCGGTGGCTGGTTCCCGGAGCACTGCTGGCCCTTGTCGCCGGCAGTGGCATAGAGGAAGCCTACAGCGAGTATACGCTGGCAACCCTGGCCATTCAGCAGCGCCCCGAGCTGACCAGCGAGGGCAAACAGGCCCTGCTCGACTGGCACCGCAACCAGCTGCCCGAGTCATTAAGGAACACCGAGCAGCGCCTGCATGACAGTACTCTGCTGCATCAGGAGCGAGTACTGGCGGTGGCATCGGCCCCTTCACCAGAAGCTGCAGGCCAGAGACTGTCAGACCTCGGGCTGGACCGCGAGAGTGTCGAGGGCGTGGTGGGCTATCTGCAACAACGCCAGGCATTCGATCAACGCTTCCAGAGTTTCGACCAGGCTTTGCAAGACGGGACGACCGCTGGTTTGGTGGATGCTGAG
This sequence comes from Marinobacter sp., assembly GCA_046498485.1. Taxonomy (GTDB): domain Bacteria; phylum Pseudomonadota; class Gammaproteobacteria; order Pseudomonadales; family Oleiphilaceae; genus Marinobacter. The sequence continues at coordinate 19,169 of JAWOAO010000101.1, forward strand.
CGGCAACAGTACCGTGAACAGCTGTTGCAGCAGCATTTTCCCGACCAACAGGAGCAAACCTGGGCACGCCTGAAGCTGCTGGATCAAAGCTGACCAGATCAAACCCCAGGCCTAACCTCTACCTTCAGCCCCACAACAGGGCTCTGTGTTCTGGGTTGAACCGCTGGCTACAGCCAGCCCAGGCGCCGGGCCTTGTTAACGCATTCGGTGCGATTGTGGACCGCCAGTTGCGTGAAGATGGCTTTCAGGTGAGTTTTGACCGTGTGCTCGGTCAGGTCCAGGCTCTGACAGATGCGTTTGTTGGGAAAGCCCTGAGCCAGCAGCACCAGATCAAAGCCCTGACGATGCACAAGACAGTCAGTTGCGGCTTCGACCGATGCCGCGATAACCACCAGTTTTGCCAGGCCGTCTTGCTGAATAAGCCCCGCCAATCCTTGTGCAAACAGGGCGTGATCG
>JAWOAO010000142.1:0-8472 GCA_046498485.1 Marinobacter sp.
TCTCGGCCTCGTACTCGAAGGTCGCCTTGTCGGTGATAATCTCACACAGCGGATCGCCCGCCTGCACCTCATCGCCCTCCGAGACCAGCCAGCGGCTGACGGTGGCTTCGTCGAGGTTCTCCGCCCACTTCTCGATGATACACAGCTCGGCCATCTCAGCGCTCCCTGCATCACGAGCATGAATCTGTCCATCATGAGAGTTCGACGAACGGGCGGAGAGACCTTTGCGGGGCGCGTTGTGATCGGTCGTGCCCCGGTGGTCCGCCGTGACATTGAAAGAGCGGCCCGCTGGATACCGGGCCGCCCTGGCGAGCGTGGCGACCAGCTGATCGTCTTCGGTCAGGGCAATGCGTCCCCCGGCCTTGAAGACCCGGGTATCGGTTGCCAGCAGCTGCTGTGGCAGTTCCGGCTCACCGGCACCGGCCCAACAGATAATATGACGAGCATCGGTCAATTCGCCGGGTCTGGCCCGGGTCTGGGTGTCGGGCAGATCCCCGGCATCGTTATGCTGGTTGCCGGTGTCCAGCGTGGGCGTTTCCATACGGTACAACAACGCCTTCCTGCCCGGATGGCGTTGCAGCAACCGGCTGGCCTTATAGCCGATAAGCCATTGGCTGAACAGCAGTAACACCAGCCGGGGCAACAGCACCCAGGTCAGCCACAGCATGCTGACAAAGGGCCACCATTGTCCCCATTGTTGTGGTGTCGTGCCCGAGCCGAAGGGGGCGGCGCGAAAAAACCGGGTCGCCTCGATGAGTTCCTGAGAGGGCACGGCAGCCGGCCAGAGCCAGGCCCAGGGTATGGCGATGGTCTGGATCAACCCGTGATAGCCCTGGGCGGCGGTGTCCAGGGTGGTGCTCCAGCCAAAGGCCAGATCCTGGATCAGCAGCAGCACCAGCAGGGTCATCAACCCGGTCAGGGCAAACAAGGTGCCGCCGGTGTGGGCGGCACGCGCCATCAGCACCGGTTGCAGTTGCGCCAGGGTTGGTCCGGGTGACTGCAGTTGCAGCCGTCGCTCCAGCCATCGCTGCAGCCAGGCCCAGGGTTGCCAACCGATGAGTGATTGTACGGTGGTGGCCAGAGCCAGCAGCAGCTGCAGCAGCACAAAGCCGAGCAGCACGGTGATGTTGATGCGCTGGCCGCCGTCGTAAAACAGCAGGCCAGCCATGGTAAGGCTACCCAGTATCGCTCCGGCCAGGGCGAAACCGCCGTTAATGCGGCGCCAGCGGCGTTGAATGTCTCGCCCGGTCTGCCGGGTGCTGCCCGGGCCGCTGAGCCGGTCCATATGCTGCAGCCAGGCGGCGGCGTCCGGACCTGTGCCCTGTGCCTGGCTGTCCAGGGCAAAGCGCCGGTCCCGGCGATGCAGAAACGCCGGGGCCTGGTCCCTGTCGCGCTGGATACGGTCATCAAAATCCAGCAGCAGACGAAGGGGGTTGTGGCGCATGCAGTGTCCTGATGAATTCGGTCGGATTTGCTTTCCTGATAGGATATAGCCAATAACGTCCATGAAGCCAGCCGGGAAGCCCTATGCCTCACCACCTGATGAACCTGCGGAATGTGCCAGATGACGAGGCCGATGAAATCCGCGCGCTGTTCGAAGAGCATGATGTGCGCTATTACGAAACGCCTCCGAGCCGCTGGGGCATCAGCATGGGCGGCTTCTGGGTGCATGACAACGACGAAGCGGCCCGCGCCAAAGCCCTCCTGAAGTCGTACCAACAGCAACGTTTCGAAACCCAGCGCCGAGCTTATGAGGAGCACGTTGCTCGTGGTGAAGCCGGCGGCATCTGGTCGATGATCCGGCGCCAGCCGGTCAGAATGCTGGCGGCCGGTATTGCCATTCTGGTGATTATGGCAATGAGCTTGCTGCCTTTTATCAAGCTTGGCTGATCCGTTGCCCCGGGTGCCGGGACTTTCTATACTTCAAACTCTGTGTCCTGAAATCCGGACAGCGGAGGCTTCTCCCCGACCCCTGACTAACCGTGAGCATGCGGCACATGACAGAACTGTTTACCAATAAAAACAAGAGCGGTCTGACCCGCGACCTGATTGAAGCCTTGTTTCCGATGTTTGAGGCAGCCAGTGCGGGTGCCATCGCGGTTGATCGACACGCCCGGATTACCTGGATTAACAGCAGCTATGCCCATTTGCTGGGTCTGGGAGACCCGGCCCGGGCTGTGGGCAAGCCAGTCCGGCAGATGATCCCCCAGACCCGGTTACCGGAAGTCGTGGAGACCGGAAAACCCCTGCTGCTGGACATCATGGAACATGACCAGCAGCAGCTTGTCGTAACCCGCCTGCCTTATTACGACGATAAAGGCCAGGTCGAGGGCGCGGTGGCATTTGTGCTTTACGATGATCTGCAGCCTCTGACCCCGCTGGTGTCCAAATACCGGCGCCTGCATCTGGATCTGGCGGCCGCCCGCAAAGCCCTGGCCAGAAAGACTCGGGGCACCCGCTACAGTCTGGGCGATTTTGTCGGTGCCAGTCCGGCGGCGCTGGAAGTAAAACGAAGAGCGCGACTGGCGGCCGGCAGGGAGATGCCGGTGTTGCTCCTTGGGGAAACCGGTACCGGCAAAGAGGTGCTGGCACAAGCGATCCATTCCGCCTCTGCGCGGGTCGACAAACCGTTTGTCGGGGTGAACGTGGCGGCGGTGCCGGAGAATCTGCTCGAGGCCGAGTTTTTTGGCGTGGCCCCGGGAGCCTATACCGGAGCTGACCGCCGCACCCGGGAAGGCAAGTTCCAGCTGGCCAACGGTGGCACGCTGTTTCTTGATGAGGTGGGTGATATGCCGCTGCCCCTGCAGGCCAAATTGCTGAGGGCGCTGCAGGAAGGCGAGATCGAACCTCTGGGCTCAAACAAGATTGCGAAGGTGGATGTTCGGGTGATTGCTGCCACCAGCCGGAATCTGGAAGCGATGATTGCCGAGGGTGCCTTCCGCTCCGATCTGTATTACCGGCTTAACGTGGTGGAGATCACCATACCGCCGTTACGGGAGCGGCTGGCGGATCTGGGCGTGTTGTGTGAGGCGCTGTTGGGCGAGATTTGCGAGGGTCAGGATTTACGCGGTGAAATTACCGATGCCGGGGTGGCTGCGCTCGGCAGCTACAGCTGGCCAGGCAACATTCGGGAGTTGCGTAACGTGCTTGAACGGGCTTTGACCATGAGTGAGCATGGCAGCCTGCTGGACGCCGACGCCATGTTCAAGGTGCTGCCCCGGGTTGGGCAACAACCGGGGTCTTCGGCGGTGCCCCGCTCGATTCGACCACTGGCCCGAATTATGGCGGAGGCGGAAGCCCGGGCGATTGAAGAAGCTTTGCTGGTCAGCCGTGGCAACCGGACCCGGGCGGCGAAACTGTTGGGGATTTCCCGATCGGTGCTGTATGAGAAATTAGCGAAGATGTCCTGATTTCCGGACATCTGTGCGGTTATCAGTACAACTGCCTGGGACTAAGGTCTTGTGAGTGTCCGGAATCCAGGACGCTTTCTCTGTCGCAGTTTTTAGGGTTTTTCTTAACCTATTGATAAATAAGGGCCTTTGTGGTCTGGCACGGGGTCTGCTATACCTAGTATGTAAACCGTCAGAACAACGCTCGAAAAAACAAACTGACGCAACCGTGTTGGACCCCAAAAACCGTGTCAGCTGGATTTTCTGCGTTGTCTGATTAATTCCAGGCCAACCGCCCGGCAAGATTCCGGGCGGTGGATGACAACAACAAGAAGGATCCATTTCATGTCGATCAAGCATAAGCTCTCGCGCCTTACCTATGGAATTACGGCTGCCGCCGTCATAAGTGGTGGCCTGACCAGCGGTGACGTGCTGGCTGCCGAAAAAGTGCGCTGGCAAGTGCCGCTGGCCTTTCCCTCTCATCTGATCGGTTTGACCACGCCGGTAAAACACCTGTCGGAAAACCTCAAAGCCATCTCCGGCGGTGATATTCAGCTGCGCTACTACGAGCCAGGCGAACTGGTTCCGCCGTTTGAAATCATGGACGCAGTGGGCACCGGCAAGTATCCGGCGGGCTATACCTGGGTAGGTTACGACCAGGGCACCATTGCCGCCCTGCCGCTGTATTCCGGCGCCCCCTTCAACATGGAACCGCCGGCCTACCTGGCCTGGTATTACCAGGGCGATGGTCGTGAACTGCTGGAAGAAATCTACGACGAGCGCAACATCCATCCCATGCTTTGCTCCATTATCGGGCCCGAGGGTGCCGGCTGGTTCGCCAAACCCATTGATAGCCTGGACGACATTGACGGTCTGAGAATCCGCTTTGCCGGTATCGGCGGCAAGGTTCTGGAAAAACTGGGGGCCTCGGTCACCATGATTCCGGGCGGCGAGATTTACCAGGCGCTGGAGCGTGGGGTTATTGATGCCACCGAGTTCTCTCAGCCGGCCATCGACAAGATGCTGGGCCTGGATCAGATCATCAAGAACTACGTCATGCCGGGCTGGCACCAGACCCTGACCACGTCGCACCTGTTGGTCAACAAGGATGTCTGGAACAAGCTCAAGCCTGAAACCCGCGCCCTGGTTGAAATGGGTTGTGAGTCTGCCACCCTGAAAGGTTTCGCCGAGAGTGAGTTCGCCCAGCCGACCGCCCTGCGTGATTACCAGAAAGAGGGCGTGAATGCCCAGACCCTGCCAGAGCCGGTGTTGCGTGAACTGCAGAAAGTCACCAATGAGGTGCTGGATGAAATCGCCGCCGAGGATGAAATGTTCCGTCGCGTTCTGACCAGCCAGCGTGAGTTCATGGAACACCACTCCATCTGGCACAGCAAGGGCTACCTGCCCCGGGACTTCTATCAGTACGACTGATCGCAAGGCCTGAACCCTGGATGCCGGCACTGCCGGCATCCTTTTTGATTTCTCTTCAATGATGTCGAGGTGATTGTGACTTACGAGCACGAATCCCCCAAGTCGCCCGTGCCTGCCCCGGCCAAGCTGCCCGACCTGCCCTACAATCGGGTGTCCTGGTGGCTGGACCGGTTTGTGGTTGGCGTGGGCAAGCTCAGTTCCTGGCTCTGGATCGCGGTGCTGTTTGTGGTGTTGGCCAATGTATTCAGTCGTTTTATTCTCAGCGCCGGATCGATCTGGCTTGAAGAGCTATCCTGGCATTTCTTTGGTGCGGCGCTGATGCTCACCCTGGGCTATGCCGTGGTAAAAGACGACCATGTCAGGGTCGACGTGCTCCGGGAAAAATTTTCCCTGCAATGGCAGGCGAGGATCGAGCTGGCCGCCATTCTGTTGCTGGCATTGCCGATCGTGTACCTGATGGTGCAAACCCTCATTCCCTACGCCTACAGCTCCTACGTTTACGACGAAAGCTCCCAGGCACCCAGCGGCCTGCCTTATCGCTTTATTATCAAGAGTGTACTGCCGATCGGGATGACCCTGGTGGGGATCGCACTGGCGTCCCGGGCTTTGCGTTGTTGCACCTTGCTGTTCCGTTTTCCCCGCGAGATTGCCACGCCTGAAGGTTATGGCAATGGCGAACACCCGCATCCGTAAAAGAGGCTGACGAATCATGGGTTTGGAAACGATTCTGGTTATTGCCATGTTTGCCGCCTTTATGGTGATGTTGTTGCTGGGTTTTCCAGTGGCATGGTCGCTGGCGGGTATTGGCCTGGTGTTTGCCATGGTGGCAAGCATTCTGATTGAGTATTTTGACGCCGATCTCTGGTTTACCTGGAATGGCACCATCGGCGTGCTGGACGCCCGGCTGTATGGGGTGGTGGCCAACGAACTGATGGTGGCATTACCCTTGTTCATTTTTATGGGCATCATGCTCGACCGCTCCGGCATTGCCGAAAAGCTGATGCACAGTCTGGTACGAGTACTGGGCCCGCTGCGCGGCGGTTATGCCGTGACCGTGGTGATTGTTGGCCTGTTGCTGGCCGCCTCCACCGGCATTGTCGGTGCCTCGGTGGTGCTGCTGGGCATGTTGTCGCTCGGGCCGATGATGCAGGCCAAGTACAACAAATCGCTGGCGGTGGGCACCGCCTGCTCCGTGGGCACCCTGGGCATTCTGGTGCCACCGAGCATCATGCTGGTGTTGATGGCTGATCGCCTGGGCACGCCCGATGCTTCCGTTGGCAAATTGTTTATGGGAGCGTTGATTCCCGGCGTGATGCTGGCTGTCATGTACATTCTTTACATTCTGATTGCGTCGTTTATCAAGAAGGACCTGGCGCCGGCCCCGGAAAACCGGGAACCGCTGACCTTGCGCGCGCTGCTGGATGTGTTTTTGGCGGTGGTGCCGCCGATGGCATTGATCATTGCGGTACTGGGCTCGATCTTCTTTGGCATTGCCACCACCACCGAAGCCTCGGCTGTTGGTGCGTTCGGCGCTCTGCTGATGGCGCTGCTCAGCAAACGGCTGGACATCAAAGTGCTGAAAGAGTCCCTGTACCAGACCAGCCGGACCACTGCTTTCATCTTCGGCATCTTCATCGGGGCCACTGTGTTTGCGGCAGTGCTGCGCGGCCTGGGTGGTGACGATGTGATTCGCGATGCCATCACCGGATTGCCGTTCGGCACTACCGGTGTCGTGATCACCGTGCTGTTCATCACCTTCCTGCTGGGCTTCTTCCTGGACTGGGTCGAGATCACCCTGATTGTCTTGCCCCTGGTCGCGCCAGTCCTGTTCTCTCTGGGTGTGGAGCCGGTCTGGTTTGCCGTGATGTTTGCCATCTGTTTGCAGACGTCGTTCCTGACGCCACCGGTGGGCTTCTCGCTGTTCTACATCAAGGGTGTGTGTCCGCCGGGGATCACCACCCGGCATATCTACCTGGGTGTGCTGCCGTTCATTGCCCTGCAACTGCTCGGCCTGTGCCTGGTGTTCTGGTTTGAACCCCTGGCAACCTGGTTGCCGAACGAGGTGTATGGCAACCGCTGATGCTGGCCCGGACAACAAACATTCAATAATGAATATGACCATTCAAAGGAGACTGTGAGCATGCGCCTTCACAATCAAGTTGCCCTGATTACCGGAGCCGGCCGCGGCATCGGCCGAGCCATCGCTGAACACTATGCCCGGGAGGGTGCCCGGGTAGCCGTTGCCGACCTGACCGTCGAAAGCGCCCGGGAGGCCGTTGAGGCCATCGAGCAGGCAGGCGGCACCGCCATCGCTCTGGCGATGGATGTCACAGACGAGCAGGCCGTGGATCAGGGGGTCGCAGCCATTGTTGAACGCTGGGGTCGTCTGGACGTCGCCCTGGCTAACGCCGGCGTCCAGCACATTGATCCGGTCCACAAGCTGGCATTTTCCGACTGGCGTAAAGTGATCAGTGTGCATCTGGATGGCGCCTTCCTGGTCACCCGTGCGGCCCTTCGCCAGATGTATGAGCAGGGCGGAGGGACTATGCTGTATATGGGATCGGTGCATTCGCTGGAAGCCTCGCCGTTGAAGGCGCCCTACGTGGCCGCCAAACATGGCATGCTGGGCCTGTGCCGGGCGGTGGCAAAAGAAGGCGCCGAACACGGCGTGCGCAGCAACATCATTTGCCCGGGCTTCGTGCGCACTCCGCTGGTAGACAAGCAGATCCCGGAGCAAGCGAAAGAGCTGGGCATTTCCGAAGCAGAAGTGATCAGCAAGGTTATGCTGAAAAACACCGTGGATGGACAATTCACCACCCTGGAAGACGTGTCGGAACTGGCCGTGCATCTGGCCGCCTTCCCGTCGGCCGCGCTGACCGGCCAGTCCATTGTGGTCAGTCATGGCTGGCACATGCAGTAATCACCTGGAGAGACGGATGAGCAACACAGAACAAGCACCGGTGGTCTGGACCCCCAACGAAGCCACCCTGACGCAGTCTCGCATGGGCCAGTTCAAGACCTGGCTGGAGCAACAGGGCTTCGGCCCTTTCGCCGATTACCACGCCCTGCACCAATGGTCGATCACCGAACTCGATACCTTCTGGCAGAAGGTCTGGGATTACTGCGGGCTGGTGTGCGCGACCCCGGCCAAACGGGTTCTGGGCAAACGCGCCATGCCCGGCGCCGAATGGTTCCCGGGTATGAAACTGAACTTCGCCGCCAATCTGCTGCGGCTGGCAGACGGCGACCATGCCGACCAGGAAGCCGTGGTGGCCTATTGCGAAACCCGCCCGGTGCTGCGCAAAACCTACGCCGAACTGAAAACGGATGCCGGCGCGCTGGAAGCCTTCCTGCGCAGCAAAGGTATTGGCAAAGGCGACCGGGTAGCGGGCGTGGTCACTAACGGCTATGAAGCCCTGGTCGGCATGCTCGCCGCCACCAGCATGGGCGCCATCTGGAGCTCGGCCTCTCCGGATTTCGGCATTGGCGCCATCAACGACCGCTTCAGCCAGATCGAGCCTTCGGCGCTGATGGTGGTGAATGGCTATGGCTATGGTGGCAAGGTGCTCGCCCGCCAGAGCGACTTTGCCGAACTGATCGCCGGCTTGCCGTCACTGAAGGTGGTGGTCAGCATCCAGCAGCTGCCGGATGA
>JAWOAO010000198.1:0-2859 GCA_046498485.1 Marinobacter sp.
ATCGACCATGCTGGAGATAACGATTGCGGAGTCCTCGATGGGCTCGCCCCGGCCAAGCTGGGTATCCCGGGGCGACAGAAACAAGGCTGCGCCACCGAGTTGGGTCATGCCAGCCTCAAAGGAAACCCGGGTGCGGGTTGATGATTTTTCGAAAATCATCGCCAGGACCCGGTTCTTCAGGGAGTCGCGGGTTTTGCCTGCACGCCACGCCTCACGAAGCCTGGTAGCATGATCCAGCAGCTGTTCCAGCTCGCCGGTGGTCATGTCGTTCAGTGTCAGAAAATGTCTTGCTGCCATGAAAGGCCCCTGTTTCAAGGAAACTGCAGTACAATTGGCATCTGAAAAGGGCGTCAAGTCTAGCCCTTCGCAACCCTGAAAACAACGCTGCAGGTGGCGCGGTTGTTCCAGGTCAAATAGACTGGTTTGGTGAGAAAACGTCCGGGCGTGTACAATAGTCGACAAAGGCTGTGTGGCAGCAAACCTGACTTCAACCAAAGGTACGAATTCATGGACATCAACGAAACCATCAAGAGCCAACTTGAAGAAAATCCGGTTATTCTTTACATGAAGGGAACGCCTCAGGCACCCCAGTGTGGATTCTCTTCTCGCACTGTTCAGGCGCTCATGTCATGTGGAGAGCGGTTTGCATTTGTGAACATTCTGGACAATCAGGAGCTGCGTGAAGCACTCAAGATCCGTTCCAGCTGGCCGACCTACCCGCAGCTTTACATCGGCGGCGAACTTGTTGGCGGTTGCGACATCATCATGGAAATGTCGGAAAGCGGTGAGTTGGCTAAAGCGGTGAAAGACGCCGTCAAGCAAACCGAAGCCTGACGCATCGGCTAGGTTCGCTTCGGGGTGAACACCAGTTTCACCCCGAAGCGATCACGGTTCTCTGCCTCAGGTTCTGGATAGGGGCTGGCCGCTAGTGCGGCACGATAAGCTGCATCATCAATTTCTGATACCCCCGTCGATTTCACCACCCGTGCCCTGGTCAGTGCACCATTGGGCATTATTCTCAGTTCAAGCTCCATGGTGACCGTTGCTTTCAGTCTGGAGATGGCCGGAACGCGTTGTTGTTCCAGCGTTTCTGCCAGGTGGGTAGCCAGCAGGACCCGATAAGGGTCTTGTTCGACCGGTGTCCGGGTGATTCGTTGGGCCGATTCCTGCTCATCTGTTGATTTTGAGAGTAATGCGGTCGTTTCTGCTGAGTCAGCGCTGGCATGCGTCGAAGGTGCCTTTTGTTCGAGCGTCTCGGGCGGTGTGTGGGGCTGTCTCGGCGCGATCGGTGTAAGAGGGCGTTCGGTTTCCGGCCTGGGCAGGGTTCTGCTTGCCGAATCGAGGCTGGCCAAAGTGGCGGCCACGGGCTGCGATGCAGGGGCGCTCAATGTGAGTACCAGTCGATGATTGAGTTCCCGGGCATCCTTGAGCGGAGAGGGTAGTCCGGCAAGTAGCAATGTGTGCACCAACAGGGCCAGAGAGAGTGCCAGGGCTAGCCGGTATGATACCGGTATCGACGGGGGCCCTAAGCCTGGCTCGGACATCAATATCAGGCAGTTTTGGTGCGCAGGTTGCCTACAACGGCGGTCAGTGCCCGGTCAATCAGAGCGCCCTGTTCAAGCATCATCAGGCGCCCACGCCGCATTTCATGGGCCAGCTCAATACGCGATTTTTCAATAACTTTCAGGCCCATGCGATTAACAAACACAAAGCAGTCGGCTTCCTCGATGACCGCCGACAGCTTGCACCGGAAGTTCGCGCCATTGACCAGTCGGAACTCCACCCAACTACCGATTTCGAGGGTGTCGAGTTTTGCCACATATTCGGCCACGGTCGCATCCTCCAGCTCTTGCTGGCGCTCGATGGCAGTCTGGTGAGCCGTCGGGGCTTCCTCCTCGTCAACATCCGCCGGATGGCCCTGACGCGCCTCAATGGCGGCATTGGTTCGGAACGCTTCAGCCAGTTCGTGCTTCAGTTGCCCCATCATGTGGTCCAGCCGGGAGGCGTTGTAAGACACGTCTTCCAACCCGGTTCTGAGTGATTTGAGCATGCCAGGCACCACACGAACCCACTGATCGCGCTCTTGATCTTGCTCATGGGGGTGCAGGCACCAGATCAGGTCATCCACAATCCGGACGGTTTCGTGCCAACGATGTTCGATGTCGTCACGAAGGTACGCCAGGAACATGACACGGCTCCAGCCGTTCACCAAAATATCACGCACGGCGTCGGGCAGGTGATACCGGGAAACCTTTTCCTTGAGTAACCGATCGACAGCTTCCTGGGCCTTCTGAGACTTGATCCGGCCCCGTTCGGATTCGCGCGTTCGCTGTTCCACCAGTGACGCTTTGCGGTTCTCCCGCTCCAGAAACTGCTCGAACTCGAGGTTGAGGGTTTCAAACAAACCGACATTACCGTCGAATTCGTTCAGGATCCGTTGCACCACGTTATGGATCTGACCATACAACTTGTCTCGGGCTTTTTCATCGCTGTTACTCCAGCCGATGCCGGCACGGGCGAGCGAGTTGAGGAGCTTGCGCGCGGGGTGGTTGGCTTTGCTGAAAAAGCTCTTGTCTTTGATGACAACTTTGAGAATCGGGATTTGCAACCGGCTGATCAGTACCTGAACGGGTGCGGACAGGTTGTTATCGTCCAGGATGAACTCGAACAACATGGCTACCAGGTTGATCAGGTCTTCATCAACTTCATTGAGTGCAGGCTTTCGGCCATCCTGACGGTCCACTCTGGCGAGCAGTTGTTGCACGATCTGTCGCAGATCCACATCCACCGGTGCGCCGGTGCTCAGGTCATCAAGGTTGCTCAGGTTATGCTGGCTGGACAGCGCGTTGAGTATGTCAG
>JAWOAO010000009.1:0-4322 GCA_046498485.1 Marinobacter sp.
CTGCAGCTCACCTAACAACAACCGGACCAGCGTGGTCTTGCCGGTTCCGTTCTCGCCCACCAGGCCGATTTTGTCCCCCCGAATAATGGTGAGATTCATACCCTGCACCACCCGGTGCCCGTCCGGATAAGCAAAACCGGCATCACGGGCTTCGGCGACCAGTTTTCCGGATTTTGCTGCCTCTTCAACGGAGAAATTCGCAGTACCGCCCCGCACCCGACGCTGGCGATGCTCGTCACGCATGGCTTTAAGCGAGCGAACCCGGCCCATATTACGGGTACGGCGGGCTTTGATGCCCTGACGAATCCACGTTTCTTCCTGCTTCAGGCGCTTATCGAACAGGGCATTCTGGCGATCTTCATCTTCAAGCGCCTTTTCCTTCAACTCCAGGTAGCGATCGTAACTGGCGGCAAAACTGATCAACTGGCCGCGATCCAGTTCAACCACCCGGGTCGCCATCCGTCGAATGAACGCTCGATCGTGGCTGACAAACAACATTGCCCCGCGAAATTGTGCAAGCGCTTCTTCGAGCCAGGCGATGGCTGGCACATCAAGGTGGTTGGTGGGCTCGTCCAGCAACAGAATATCGGGTTCGGCAACCAGCGCTTTGGCCAGCAGAACCCGGCGCTGCCAGCCCCCCGACAAGGTATTCAGAGTGCGGTCAGGCTCAATGCCATACTGACCAAGAATGGTGGTTACCTTCTGATCAAGGCGCCAGCCGTCCAGCGTTTCGATTCGCTCCTGGGCCTTCATCATGGCGTCCATGCTGGCCTCGTCCGCGCGCTGGGACAAGCGATGGAATTCCGCCAATACCGCACCGGTCTCGGGAAACGCCGACGCAACAACGTCATAGGCGGTACGCGGATCATCCGCGGGCAGACTTTGAGGCAACACGGATAACACCGAGCCTTCCTCCAGGCGAACCACGCCGCCATCAGGTATCACCTCACCACTGACAATCTTGAGCAGTGTCGACTTGCCCTCACCATTGCGCCCCAGCAAGCACACCCGCTCCCCCGGATCGACCATCAACGTGGCGCCATCAAGTAGCGGATGCATACCGAAAGCGAGTGATATTTTTTCCAGTGTTAACAAAGGCACTTTTATCATGACTCCTGTTGGCAAATAACAACGGCATCGCCGACGGACAAGCGGTCACCGTTCAGATGAACAACGTTTTGGCCGAAAATTACACCATCTTGTGTTTTTCTGTAGGTCGAAAGAGTTCTGAGCGGCTCCGTACCGGGATCTTTGGTGCCCGCATCGGGATCCACCGTGGTCATCACGCATCGGGAACATGGCTTGACCACCTTCAAGCGAGCTGCCCCGAGGGTCACCCACTGCCACCGATCCTCAGCCCAGGGCTCAGCACCCGATATCACTATATTAGGGCGGAATTGTCGCATATCCACCGGATGTTCGAGCCTGCTGTTGAGCTCATCCAGCGACGCCTGATTGGTGAGCAAAAATGGAAAGCCATCGGCAAATCCGACTCGCTTTTGGGCCACGACACGCTCAGGATCTACACGTCGAAACGTGTCGTCAGGCATGTAGACAAAGCGAAGGCTCTGTTCACAATATCGGCTGACGGCAGCATTGGCCTGCTCCGAACCGACCATGGCATCAACCCGATCCCGCCAGATTCGTACCGCCACCTTTTCCAGACCTGGTTTCAGGCCAAAGCCACCCTCTCCGGGGATATCAACTTGCACACCCTGTTCACCGAGCCCGGTGGCGATCCTGGCAAGCCTCGGCAATTGCCGCTGAGTAACGAACTCATCCTGGTCATTCACCAGCATCCAGCGCCGATCACCGACGGGGCCGAAGTCATCCAGATCCAGGGACGACACCTTAACACCCGAAAGAGATTTTACCGGATAGAGATAGAGCGAATGGACGCGCATAATGCCACCCTTAATACGTCGGTTTTGGATGGGGGACAGCGAGTATAACTGACGAGCACACGCTCATGGGGGAGAAATAATAAACCGGATACAAAAAACCCGACTCAGAGGTCGGGTTTCTTTTTGAATCTGGAGCGGGAAACGAGATTCGAACTCGCGACCCCAACCTTGGCAAGGTTGTGCTCTACCACTGAGCTATTCCCGCTCTTCGTTCAGAGGCGTTACCTCGTCAACGGATGCGCATTCTACGGATAACACACTGGCCGTCAACAAATTTATAAAAATATTTTCGTGCGCCCTGCCTCGCAGGCCTACTGACCAAACGTTCGGGCACCCTCCAGATACCTTCGCTCCTGCTCGGTCGAGGGCCGGCCGAGCGCTTTGTTTCTGTGGGGAAACCGGCCAAACCGATCGATGATTTGCTGGTGATCCAGGGCCGATTCCAGGAAGCTTTCGAGAAACTCCGCCAGCAATCCATCGGCGCCTGCCACCAACTGCCGATAGCACGCCACCGATAAATTCTGATCCTCGATCCGTTCCGAATGCTGTAACGGCATATAGATGAACGCTCTCTGGATCGATGGTAACGCCTGATCCTGGCCTTTCTGCATGGCCTGACGGCACAGCTTTCGAGCCAGTGGATCGCTCTCAAACGCCAACGCACCGCCCCGGAAGACGTTGCGACTGAACTGATCGAGCAGCAGTATCTCGGCCAAAGCACCACCCGGCTCATTTCGCCAATGATCCAACCCTTGCTCTGAAGCGAATAACACCAGTGACATAAAACGCCGGCGAATTTCCTGGTCGAACTTTCGGTCTGAGCGAAACCAGTGGTTTCGGTGACCACTGTCTGGCAGTCCCGATTCGTCCAATTCGCCGAACCAGAAGTCCAGAAGCTCTTTCCAATCGAACATTTACCAACTCCCTGTTACATTTGAACCAATGGATGTAAGCGCGTAGTCATTTCACTACGACAAAGTTATTCTATTTGACCACCGAGGAAAAACGATGACCACTTCAAATCAAATCATTCTGTTGGCCCATGGCAGCAGCGACCGGCGCTGGTGTGAGACCTTCGAGCGGCTGGCGGCACCAACACTGAATTCGGTTGAACACTCCGCCATCGCCTACATGGAGCTTGCCGAGCCATCACTTGAAGCGATTGTCAGTCAAGGCAAAACAGCCGGCACACTGAACTTCACCATTGTGCCTCTGTTTCTTGCCGCAGGACGGCACCTGCGCAAAGATGTGCCTGCGATGATCGAAGAGCTGGAAAGCGAACACGGCGTGCGCATCAAGCTGGCCGATCCGATCGGCCAGAACCCTCAACTGGGTGAAGCCATCCGGGATGTTGTCCTTCAGGAACTGGCGGGCACAGGTTCCTGAATGAGCTTGGGAATCAAAGGAGCAGAACATGGATAAGCGGGTACTTATTACCGGTGGCACCGGATTTATTGGCAAAGTACTGTGCCGGGACCTGATCAACAAAGGCTATTCGTTAACCGTGCTAAGCCGGCAGAGGACAGATACGGTCAAGGCATTGTGCGGTCGCGTGGAAGTAACTGCAGACCTGAAAAACCTCGAGGGACATCCCGGCTTTCAAGCCGTCATCAACCTTGCCGGCGAAGGTATTGCTGACGAACGATGGACAGAAGCCCGGAAGCAAGCCCTTCGGGACAGCCGGATAGGGCTGACCCGAACTCTGGTGTCAACAATCAGGAGCTGGCAGACCCTGCCCGAGGTGTTGGTTTCGGGCTCGGCTGTTGGCTTCTATGGTAACCAGAACGAGCACCTGGTTACCGAAGACACTCAACCCAACCCGGAATTTACCCACGAACTATGTCGTGACTGGGAGCAGGAAGCCCAAACCCTGGAGCAGGACGGGGTCAGGGTGTGCTTATCCCGCACAGGCGTGGTTGTCGGTCGTGCTGGTGGGTTTTTGCAGAGAATGATCTTGCCGTTCCGGCTCGGGCTTGGCGGCAGACTGGGATCGGGACATCAGTATATGCCGTGGGTGCACCGGGATGACGTAGTCGCAGGGCTGATCTGGATGCTGGAAAACGAGCATGCCCGTGGCGCCTACAACATGGTGAGCCCCAATCCCGCGACCAACCGCGAGTTTACCAGGACGTTAGGGAAAGTTTTGCACCGGCCCACTCTGTTTCCTGCTCCCGCGCCAATCCTTAAACTGGCACTCGGAGAAATGGCCGGCCTGCTGCTTACCGGACAGAAAGCCGTCCCCATGCGACTCCAGAACGAAGGCTTCAAGTTCAAGTACCCGGTACTGGAGGCGGCGCTGGAAGAAAGCGTTGCCGGATAATTTTTTCAGAAAAATATTGACAGAACCCCGACCCTTACTTAATATACGCGCCACCTCGACGAGGCAAGTTGTTGAAAACGTTGCGTCCCCTTCGTCTA
>JAWOAO010000082.1:0-3192 GCA_046498485.1 Marinobacter sp.
TTTGCCAAACCCCACCAGCGTTGGCTCTGTAAGCGAGCTAAGGACTTTGGTCGGCAGTGGCGTGGACGGGCAAACGCTTCTCAGCACCATCTTCAAATTCGAAGGGTCAACGACAGCGATCCCAAATAGTGACCGCTGGATTGTGATGGTGGACGAGTGTCACATGGGTGTTGATCAGCCCTGGTATTACCACATGGCCGGTCAGGTCGACGATTCGGTCAGCCTCGTCCGGGCATTCTTTCATTGGGCCAACGGCTTCAATCCGGTTGTCCCGAATCAGGATAAATCCGTTGTCTATCTCACGCTGGTCATCGTTCATGGTGGCGATAACACTGGCGTTCTTCAGTAACAGTGTTTGTGTCATTGGTGGCATGCTCTCGTTCCGGGGCATTGATGCGTTTGCTCCATGCAAGAGTGGTGCCTCGACGGCTATGAAAAATGCTGACTTAATGGTCATTAAAATAACTTTTGCACCTGATTGAAGCACGGAAGCCTGGTTCTGGCACCTTAAAATGAAGTATCTGGCGTGGTTGAGAGATGGCATACCCGTTGCAAATAACCTGACCAATTGGCTAATAAAGTCTGGCAAGCAACAGGAGAAATCATGGCGGACAAGGTGCAGGGGATACCGGTTATCGATTTCGGGCCATTTCTTGAAGGGGTCGAGGTGGAACAGCGCGCGGTTGCCAACCAGATGCGGCAGGCGAGCCGGGAATGGGGCTTCTTCTACCTGGCCCATTGCGGCATGCCTGCAGACCGGCTGGCTCAGACCTTTGCGGCGTCGAAGGATTTCTTCGCACTGCCGGTAGAGGAAAAACAGGCAGTGGCCTGGCAAAACGCAGAGAGCAACCGTGGCTACGTGGGCATCAGGCGGGAGCGTCTCGATCCGTCCCGTCCCGGTGACCTGAAGGAGGCATTCAACCTGGCGCCGGACCAGTCGGAGCCGGGTGCCCATAAAAACCTGTGGCCGGCGGCTCCCTCACACTTCGAGGCGGTCATGAATGGCTTTCTTGCTGAGTGTATCCATACGGCGGACCGGGTCCTGGAAGCCTTTGCCCTGGCTCTGGATCAACCCGTGGACTTCTTCGTGGACGCCCATAATCGTCACCACCATACCCTGCGTTTGCTCCACTACCCGCCGTTACCGGAAGGCTTCCAACCCCATGACGGCGAAAGCCGGGCCGGCGCCCACACCGACTACGGCAGCATTACGCTGCTGTTCCAGGATGAAGTAGGGGGGCTTGAGGTGCGCACCCGTGCTGGCGAATGGATCCGTGCGACGCCGATTCCCGGCACCGTAGTGGTCAACACGGGTGACCTGATGCACCGGTGGACCAATCATGTGTTCTGCTCTACGCCCCATCGGGTGACTGTGGCGCCGGAGCATTGCCACCGGGACCGCTACTCCATCGCTTTTTTCTGCCATCCCAACAAAGACGCGAAGATCACCTGCATCGATAGCTGTACCACGGCGGAGAATCCGCCAATCTACGATTCCATCACTGCGGGGCAACACCTGCACGAAAAGCTCACCGATACCTACGGGGCGTGAGCCCCTATTCAGAGGATGTGACCATGAAGCGATTAAAGACACTCGCAGCGGGACTGACCCTGTCCATAGGCGCAATTTCGGGTTTTGCCGAGGCCGAAGAGCTGACACCGGTCAGCGTGGCGACCACCTGGTATGCCCAGGCCGAACACGGAGGAATATATGCCGCCAAGGCCATGGGAATCTATGAAGACCATGGCCTGGACGTGACCATCAAGATGGGCGGCCCGCAAGTCAATAATGTCCAGTTGCTGATGGGTGGTTCGGTGGACTTCATCATGGGATACGCCCTGCAATCATTGAATGCGGTGAGCGAGGATATCCCCTTGGTCACCGTGGCGGCCTTTTTCCAGAAGGATCCCCAGTCGCTGGTGGTGCACACCGGTGTCGGCCACGACTCGCTGGAGGACCTCGAGGGCAAGTCCATGCGCGTGCCCACCGCGGGCCGGGTGGCCTACTGGCCCTGGCTAAAAACCGAGTACGGTTATACTGACGACCAGTTGCAGGCCTACGATTACAGCTTTGCGCCGTTTATCCAGAATGATCAGACAATCCAGCAGGGCTATGTTACTAATGACGGTTTCTTTCTGGAGCAGGCGGGGGTCGAGGGTAAGAGCCTGTTGCTGGCCGACTATGGCTGGGAGGCCTATTCGGCGACTCTTGATACAACCAGTGACATGATGAAGGAAAACCCGGAAATCGTGCAGAAGATGGTTGCGGCCACCGCAGAGGGTTGGGAAGCCTACTTCGAAAACCCGGAACCAGCCAACGCCTTGATCAAGGAAGACAACCCGGAAATGCAGGACGAGTTGCTGGCCTATAGCCACGCCAAAATGCAGGAAGAAGGCATCCTGTTGTCGGGCGCGGCAAAGGGTGGCCAGTATGGCATGATGACCCGTGAGCGCTGGCAGGCCTTCTTCGAGGACATGGTTGCGGCAGGCACCTTGTCAGAGAACCTGGACTGGGAAAAAGCGTTTGATCTTGGCTTCGTGGAAGAGGTTTACGCTGACTGATCCGCTGTCAGGTTAACCCCAAAGGGCGGCTCTGGAGGCCGCCCTTTTCTCCGGTTCAATAGAAGAGCAAGGTCAGAACGCGCCCTGCCATAAAGCGTTGAGGATGTTTGCTATGGTTTGCGGCGCCGCTACTTGCGGCACATGGCCGGTAAGTAGCGGGCCTTCGATATCCTGCAATTGCCTCATCAGATCGGCGACGCATCTGCCAAGTGAGGCTTCCAACGGATCCCCCAGGCGTGGTCCGCAGCCAGCTAGGTCTGGTGCCAGCACCTGGAAGCCTTGCTGCTCAAGATAGGGGGTTATGGCGTCCCACACCCAGCCACCAGCCCATGCGCCGTGGACAAGCATTGCGGTTTTTTCCTGATAAGTGCGCGCCTCAGGCATAGGTCCTCTGGTACATCTCCATAAGATGGGCCTCCACAGTGGTGGGTGGGTAATGGGGTTGATCGCCATCAGCGAGGCACAACGACAGGCAGGAGACTTCTTGGTCCGGATTGCCACTGTAGAAAAATGGTACTGAATAGCGTTCCGCTCCCGAGGTGTTGAGGATCAGGGTCTGAAGGGTAATGGGCACGGGCGGCAGGGGAATCATGATGAATGCCCCGGCTGCCGTGGCCGCACCGAACAGGG
>JAWOAO010000156.1:0-3195 GCA_046498485.1 Marinobacter sp.
CGTACCCCGGCGGCCGACGTTATGGGTGGCCAGCACCAGATCTACAAGGGCGGACTGGATGCGGTAGTTGTCATTGCCCCAGATGATGCCCTTTTCGTAGCCATGCATGGTGCGGGGCCGGTGGCCGGAGGCTTTCGGCTTGTAGGCCCATTCCGCCGCCTTGATCAGCTTGTCCTTGCTGATGCCGGTAATCCGGCTGGTTTCGTCCAGGCTCAAACGGTTGGCTTTCAATGCATCTTCGAAGCCGGTGGTGTGTGCCTCGATAAACGCCTCGTCCTGCCAGCCCTGGTCCACCACGTAAGTCAGCAGGCCGTTGAACAGCGCGGTATCGGTGCCCGGCTCAATGTCCAGGTACAGCAGGTTGTCCTTGTCAATGGCCTGTTCCAGCAGGGCCACGGTGAGCGCCCGGCGAGGATCCACCAGGATGACTCTGGTTTGCTGAATGGTTTCGCCGTCTTCGTAGACAGCCTGCTTTTTGGCGGTTGTCTGACCCTGGAGGCTGGGTAGCCAGTGGTTGAGAAAGTAGTTGGTCTGCGTCTCGTAAGCGTTGGCGCCGATGGAGAGAATGCAGTCGGCCATTTGAGCGTCTTCGTAGCTGTTGTTCAGCTCGCCGATGCCCATGTCCCGGGTGGCATGGCACTCTGAGTTGTAGGCGGGGCGGTTGTGAATTCGCACCATTTTGGTGCCCAGGCCGGTAAAGATCAGCTTGCCGGTGCCCCAGGTGTTCTCGAAGCCGCCACCGGCGCCGCCGTGATCGAACAGGTTGAACATCAACTGGTCAGGGCCGGCGTCATCCAGTATCAGCCTGGTCAGGTGACTGTACAGGGCAATAGCCTGCTCCCAGCTGGCGTCGCGCCATTCATCACCGGCGAACATCCTCGGGTATTTCACCCGCTGACTGCCTACCGGGCTCTGAGGCGAGTACATGATGGACGCCATCTGGCCACCCCGGGTGGACGACAGGCCGCTGTTCACTTTGCAGTCCTTGTCCGGCACGATCATGATCCGGTGGTAACTGCCGTCGTCGTCCTGGATTACATTGGTCATGGCCTGGGTCATGGTGGCCGCCAACGGGGGTAGCTGCTGGCGGAAATCCAGGCCGAGAGCGTTGTCACCGGGCGCTAGGCCGCCTTCCTGATCGGCCGGCCATTTGTAGACATGGTAACCGCAGCCAACGATGCAGAAATGGCAACAGGTCTGGGTTTTTTGGGCATTGGCCGGCGGCAGTGCAATCCGGTCTTTTTTATGTTCAAACATGAGCGGTTACTCCTTTAAGCGCCGGGCAGAAGATTGGACTGGCGGCCGTAAAGCAGGCCTTCCACTCCGGTGGCCTCAATGGAACCATCCGAATCCCGGTAGCTCAGAAGAATTCGGGGCAGGTTTTCCGTGGCCTGACCCGACACCATCTGGCCATTCAGTTCGGAATCGAACACGCTGAAATGGCAGGGGCACTTGAAGGTGCGCTCCTCGGTAGAGTAAGACACGGGGCAACCCATGTGGGTACACATGATGCTGTAGGCAACGATATCGCCATCCGGGCCAACCCCGCCCTGGGTTTTGCGCCCGGTTTTGACCAGAGTGCAGGGTGAGTCGGCATCCGGATAGGTAAAGGAAACCGGCTGGCCGACTTTCAGGTCACCCGCCTTGCTGATGGCGGTTTTCGGGTAGTCCAGCATCACCTTTCCGGGGTGCTGGCTGCCTTCGGCGGCATGAGCCGGGTTCAGTAACAAGCTGCCGCCCAGCGCGACAGAGCCGGCTGCGGTTGTGCCGGTAAAGGCCAGGAACCGTCTTCTTGAAAGTTTCATTGCACTCTCCCTTTGTTGTTTTCGGGTCCCCGCTATAACTGCCCATGGTCCCCATTTTTGTACAAACTTTGTACAAATTTAGGCCAGATTCTTGGTTTTCACCATCGTGTTCAGGGTCAATTTCGACTTTTATTGTTATTGGTCAACTCAGGCCGGGAATCGATCCCGGGTCTTGTTGGCAATGCGCACCAGCATCAACATCAGTGGCACTTCCACCAGCACGCCAACCACGGTCGCCAGAGCGGCACCGGATTGCAGACCGAACAATGCGATGGCTGCAGCCACCGCCAGCTCGAAAAAGTTGCTGGCGCCAATCATGGCCCCGGGCGCCGCGATGCAATGGCGCACCTTCCAGACTTTTGCCAAGCCATAAGCAATGAAAAAGATCAGAAAGGTCTGGATGATCAGCGGAATGGCAATCAGCAGAATGTGCAGCGGGTTGTTGAGAATTACCTCGCCCTGGAAGGCAAACAGCAGCACCAGGGTAACAATCAGCGCCGCCGGAGTGATCGGGCTCAGGCGCTTCATGAACACGTCGTCGTACCAGCGCTGGCCATGGCGGGCAATCAGGGTGCGGCGGGTCAGATAACCGGCGACCAGTGGAATCACGATGTACAGCACCACCGACAGAATGACGGTGTCCCAGGGCACCTGAATGTCGGAGATACCGAGCAGGAACACCACGATGGGTGCGAAGGCGAACAGCATGATGATGTCGTTCAGCGACACCTGCACCAGGGTATAAGCGGCATCGCCCTTGGTCAGGTAGCTCCAGACAAACACCATGGCAGTGCAGGGCGCCGCGCCCAGCAGAATCGCACCGGCCAGATATTCGCGGGCCAGTTCTGGGGCGATGAAGGGCTCGAACACCACGATCAGGAAGAACCAGGCAATGGCGAACATGGTGAAGGGTTTGATCAGCCAGTTAACCGCGGTGGTGATGGCGAGGCCTTTCGGTTCTTTGCGCACGTCCACGATGGATGTGAAGTCAATTTGCGCCATCATCGGGAAAATCATCGCCCAGATCAGAATGGCAATGGGGATGGACACCTGGGCGTATTCGAAGCGGGACAGGGCTTCGGGCACCGCTGGTGCAAATTGCCCCAGGGCGATTCCGGCCACGATAGCCAGCGCAACCCAGACAGACAGATATCTGCTGAAAAAATCCATGCAGTTTTTCACTGCGGGAAGTGCATACGTCGCGCACCGGACCGTACACGGACTGGCCCTCGAATGCCGTGCTGCGCGGCGCCGATGCCGGCATGGTACACTTCGGTGCGCAGGTCAGCTTCTCCGGCTCGCTGATCGAAAACCTGGAGGCGGCGCGACAGGCGGGCTGGGGATTTCAGAACTGGACCGCCCCCTGGGCTGATGCCATCACCCTGCAGAC
>JAWOAO010000233.1:0-9543 GCA_046498485.1 Marinobacter sp.
AAGCCGTGCTTCGATGTTCATGTGCACGTCTTCCAGACTTACCGACCACTCAAAGCGGCCAGCTTCGATGTCTTCTTTGACGCCCTTCAGGCCGTCGATGATCTGGTCCCGCTCGCTGTCGGTGAGCACCCCCACTTTCGCCAGCATGGTGGCATGGGCAATGGAGCCGATAATATCATGGTGATACAAGCGCTGATCAAAACCGACCGAGGCGGTAAAGCGCTCAACAAAGGCATCGGTGGGCTCGCTGAAACGGCCACCCCAGGGTTTTTCGGAGGATGTGGTCTGGTCCGGCTTTTTCTGATCCGTCATGGTCTATCTTTCCTGCTGACAGCCCGGCATCATCACGCCGGCCATGGATAAGTGAACATTTGCGGCAGTATAGCATTCCAGCCCCGGTTGAGGAGACACCCCTGAAACCCGACAACAGCATCAACAGGAACGATACCGACGACTTCTACGTGCCCGATCTGTGCCGGGTGCGGGCGGTGTTCCTGTTGCTGATCACCAGTGAGCTGCTGGTGCTGGTGCTGGCCATTGTCCAGGCCGAGCGCAGCTGGATTGACTGGAACTACTTCGGCTTGTTGTCGCTGTTTGTGCAATGGACCACGCTCACCAGCGCGGCACTGATCTGCCTGCTGCGCCCCTGGCTGGCGCGGATGAGTGTCGCCCGCGCCACTCTGGCCCTGGTGACCATCGTGCTGCTGGACGTACTGGCGTTCAGCCTGTTTGCCGACAGCGTGCTGCACCCGGAGCCCGGGATTGGCCTGTGGCAGGCTATTGCCAAAAAACTGTTGCTGGCCTTGCTGATTGTGCTGATGGTGCTGCGCTATTTTTACCTGCAGCACCAGTGGCAGCAGCAACGGGAAGCAGAGATGCAGGCCCGGCTGACCTCGCTGCAGGCCCGGATTCAGCCGCACTTTCTGTTCAACAGCATGAACACCATCGCCAGCCTGATCGCGAGCAACCCGGAGCAGGCTGAAGACGCGGTGCTGGATCTTTCCGAGCTGTTTCGCGCCAGCCTGCGCACCGATGATCAGCTGGTTCCGCTCAGTCGCGAACTGGACCTGTGCCATCGCTATCTGGCCATCGAAGCCTTGCGCCTGGGCGGCCGGTTGAAACTGGAATGGGACATCCAGCCAGGGCTGGAACAACAGGCCATTCCACCCCTGAGCCTGCAGCCGCTGGTTGAAAATGCCATCTATCACGGCATTCAGCCCAGACCAGAAGGCGGCACCGTTCGCATTGAAGTCACCGCCAAAGGCCAGTTTGTCTATCTGATGGTGCAAAACCCGAAACCGGAGACTACTGAACGTCAACACCAGGGCAACCAGATTGCCCTGATCAATACCCAGGCCCGATTGCAGGCACTGTTTGGTGAGCCGGCGGTGCTCAAACACAGCCAGCAAAATGACATTTACACGGTAACACTCAGGCTGCCGAAACGGACCGCCAGCCAGCCGGCTATCCCGGCCCGGCACTAGCAGGACAAGCATGACCACAACACCACAACGCATTCTGATCGCAGATGACGAACCACTGGCCCGGCAACGCATCCAGCGCCTGGTGCAGGCGCTGCCGGATTACAAGGTCTGTGGCGAAGCCGCAGACGGCAACGACACCTTGCGCAAGGTGGCCGAACTGGACCCCGACATCGTGTTGCTGGATATCCGCATGCCGGGCATGGACGGTATGGAGGCGGCGGAACAACTGAGCCAGCTCAACAACCCGCCGGCGGTGATTTTCAGCACCGCTTACGATCACTACGCGATTAAAGCCTTTGAGGTGAGCGCGGTGGCTTATCTGCTGAAGCCAGTGCGCCGTGAAGCGCTGGCGGATGCACTGGCCCGGGCCGGCAAAGTCAATCGCGTGCAGTTTCAGGCGCTCACCCAGACCACCGATGCCGGGTCCGGACAACTGGCCGTGCGTACCCATCGAGGCACCGAACTGATCGATCTGGCCGATGTGCGCTACTGCGAGGCCGATCAGAAATACGTCACCCTGTATCACAGCCGCGGCGAAACCGTGTGCGACTACACCCTGAAAGAGCTGGAGCAGGCGTACCCGGACTACCTGCTGCGCATTCACCGGCATACCCTGGTGGGTGTGCGCTTCATTCAGGCCCTGCGACGGAACACCGACGGCCAGAACAGTCTCGTACTCAATGACTCAGGCGCCCCGCTGCCGGTCAGCCGGCGCCACGCCAGTCATGTCCGGCAATGGCTGCAGGAACACCAGCCCTCCCCCTGACGAGGTAGACATCCGGCTGCCGCGGGACTTTTTTGCTGGCACAAGGTAACCTTGAAACACATTTTCCCCAACGACAGTGAGTGCCATGTCAACACGTACCCTTCGCATTGCAACCCGCAGCAGCGCCCTGGCGCTATGGCAGGCGGAATTCATCAAAGCCGAACTGGAAAGGCTGCACGATCATCTCACCATTGAACTGGTGAAGATCAAAACCCAGGGCGACAAGATCCTGGATGTGCCACTGGCCAAAATTGGCGGTAAGGGGCTGTTCGTCAAAGAACTGGAAGAAGCCATGCTCGATGGCCGTGCCGACCTTGCCGTGCACTCGATGAAAGACGTGCCGATGGAATTCCCCGAAGGCCTGGGCCTGGTCGCCATCTGCGAGCGCGATGACCCTACCGACGCCTTTGTGAGCAATCACTATGGCACTCTGGAGCAATTACCTCAGGGCGCCGTGGTAGGCACCTCAAGTTTGCGTCGGGAGACCCAGCTCAGGGCCAATCGTCCGGACCTCGAAATCAAGATGCTGCGTGGTAACGTCAATACCCGCCTGGCCAAACTGGACGCCGGTGACTACGACGCCATTGTGCTGGCCAGCTCCGGCCTCAAGCGTCTGGGCTTCCATGATCGTATCCGCTATTGCATGCCCGACACCCTGTCTCTGCCCGCTGTTGGCCAGGGTGCCCTGGGTATCGAATGCCGACTTGCAGACAGCGACCTGATAGCACTGCTAACGCCGCTGGACCATGCCGATACCGCCGATCGGGTCAAGGCAGAACGCGCACTGAACCGACGCCTCGAAGGCGGCTGTCAGGTACCCATCGCTGCCTTCGCGTTGCTGGAAGACAATGACACTACCGTTTGGCTACGCGGCCTGGTCGGTGCCGTCGATGGCAGCCAGATTTTCCGGGTCGAAGGCCGGGCGCCCCGGGCCGAAGGGGAGCGCCTGGGCCGGGAACTGGCCGAGCAACTGCTGGCGTTAGGTGCGGACAAGGTACTGGCTGAGATCTATGGCCACACCCCACGCTGATCCTGACGTCCAGGCCCTGCCCTTGCAGGGCCGAAGGATACTGATATGCCGGCCAGAACCGGAAGCCTCGCGTCTGGCCGAGGCGTTTCGCAGCGCCGGTGCCGAAGTGCGCGTGATGCCACTGGTGGCGCGGGAACCGTTACCGGAGACCCCCGAGCGCAGGGCGCTGCTGCAGGAGCTGGACAACTTCAGCCATATTATTGCGGTCAGTCCTTACGCCGCCAGACTGCTGCTGGATGAGATCGAGCAGTGGTGGCCCCAGATGCCCATGGGCATCCAGTGGTACGGTGTTGGCGCCGGAACCGCGGCAGTCTTCAGCCACCATGGACTGCGCCCACGCAAACCGGCCCGGGGCTGGACCAGCGAAGCACTGCTGGCGCTGCCATCGCTGCAAAATCTCGAGAACCAGAAAGTCCTGCTGGCTCGCGGTGAGCACGGACGTGAACTGATCTCCCAGACTCTCGTGCAGCGGGGGGCACAGATAACTGTCCTGCCACTGTACCGACGCTTCCCGCCGTACTATCCTCCAGAACGGGTTCAAGACAATTTCATCGCATTTCAGCCAGAGGTGATTATTGCGCTTTCCGGGGAAACCCTGAACAATCTTGTCAAAACCGGCCCCGACCACCACCCGGCGCTTTATCAAGCGTTGCTGGTGGTTCCGGCCGAACGAATAGCGGAACAGGCCCGCAGCGCCGGCTTCAGTAACCTGTTGGTTCCTGACGGCCTGGCCGATGTGGAGCTGGTAACCAGTGTGGTTTCCCGGCTGGTGCGGGAAGCCGGTGATAACGGAAAACCAAGTAAGGATGCCCGTGACTGAAACAACAAAACAACTGCCCGCGCCCGCCAACCCGGCCAACGCCCAACGCCCGCGTCTGTGGCCGATCTGGGTGATCGCACTGATCGCGCTGATCCTGGCGGTCACCCTGGCTTTGTGGAACTGGCAACAATGGCAGGCCCAGCAAACCACCGTGCAGGTGATTCAGGACCTCCGCCAGGATACCGCTCGCCTGGAGGACAACTATGGCAGCCGGGGCAACGAACAGGCCCAGCGCCTGCAGGCCCTTGAACGCAAACTGTCTGAACAGCGGGAACTGATCGCTACCCAGCAACGGCAAATCGACCACACCGCCCGCGAACTGCTGGAAGCAGGCAACCGCACCCGGACGGACTGGCTGCTGGCCGAAGCCGAATACCTGTTACGAATCGCCAACCAGCGCCTGCTGATTGAAAAAGACCTCCGTGGCGCCCTGGCGGCTCTGGAGTCAGCCGATGAAGTGCTGCGGGAGTCCGATGACATCGGCGTCTACCCGGTGCGCCAGCAACTGGCCCGGGAGATTCTGTCACTGCGCGGCATTCAGGGCGTTGATCGCACCGGCCTGTATCTGCAACTCGAAGCGGCCATTGCCAACGTCCACGAGCTCACCGATCTTGCTCTGGTTCACGATCAGGCACCGGGCTTGAGCATCGCGGACGACCCGTCTACACCGGGCGATGACCGCAGCTGGCTGGTACACGGCTGGAATCGCTTTTTAGACACCCTGCAGCAGGTGGTGGTGGTTCGCCGTCTGGATGACCCTGTTAAACCCTTGTTGTCACCCGATCAGAGCGCCTGGGCCAGGCTCAACCTCCAGCTTATGCTTGAAGAAGCCGAAATGGCCGTGCTGCGGGGCAATCAGCCCTTGTACGAACGGGCGCTGAGCAAAGCGATCAGCACCATTAACGACTGGTACGACACGACTAACCCGGCCATCCGCGGACTGGCAGACTCTCTGAACGAACTGGCCGGCCGCAATATCGACCCACAGCTACCTGACATCAGTCAGTCGCTGGGCTTGCTGAAAGAACGCCTGGCCGGGCGACGGGCGACAAATAATGCCGACAGTCCCGAAGCTGAGCGCGGAGGCAACGACTCATGATCCGGCTTCTGCTCATCCTTCTGGTTGCCCTGCTGATCGGTACCGCCCTGTCGCTGGGCCTGACCTACGACCTCGGCTACATCAGGATCAGCCTGGGCCACTACCTGATTGAAACCAACTTCTGGGTAGGCCTGGGACTGTTTGTGGTTCTGGTGGTGCTGGCGGTGTTCTTTTTCAACACGCTGCGGCGCTTGCGCCACGGCCCCGGACTGGTCACCGGCTGGGCAGCCCGGGGCAACGAGCGCCGGGCTCGCCGGCGCACCACCCAGGGCCTGCTGGCACTGGCCGAGGGCAACTGGCCCCGAGCCCGAAAGCTGCTGTCCACCTCCGCCGACCGAGCCGACACACCCCTGATCAATTACCTTGCCGCCGCCCAGGCGGCGTTTGAATCCGGCGACCATGACGCGGCGGACGAGCTGCTGCGCAAAGCCTACGATAGCACCCCCGGCTCCAGTATGGCGGTAGGCCTGACCCAGGCCCAGCTGCAACTGGCCGGTGGCCGACTGGAGCAAGCTCTGGCAACACTGCTCAGGCTGCGCAAGGAATCGCCCCATCATCCGTTTGTCCTGAAGCTGCTGAAAAGCACCTATCTGCGGCTGGAAGACTGGCGTGAACTCTCCAGGCTGACACCGGAACTTCGTAAACGCAGCGTGCTGCCGGAAAGTGAACTGGACGAACTTGAGCGCCAGGTCTGGCACAATCTGCTGGAGCAGGCGGCAGAAGACACCGAGCGCCAGCGCAAGGACAACCCGGAAGCCTCTCTGGAGCCGTTAACCCGGTTGTGGGATCAGCTGCCGGGATTTGTGCGCAGAGACGAATACACCATCCGCGACTATGCCCGACTGCTGGCCCGGCTAGGCGATGAAGCGCAGGCCGAGACGCTGTTACGGAAGGTGCTCAGAAATCACTGGAGCGACGAGCTGATCAATCTGTACGGACGCGTCAAAGGCCACCAACCGGAAGAACAGTTGCTGACAGCAGAGCAATGGCTAAAAGATCGCCCCAACAACGCCGAGCTTCTGCTGGCCCTGGGCCGGCTCAGCCTGCGTAACGAACTCTGGGGTAAAGCCAGGGAATATTTTGAAACCAGCCTGCGCCTGCGCCGCAGCCGGGAGGCCCTGGCGGAGCTGAGCCGGCTCAATGCCCACATGGGCGAGGAACAAGTCAGCATCAAATTACTGATGCAGGGCCTGGAATCCGACCACGGCCTGCCGGAACTGCCGATGCCGCGGGCCTGAATGTTCAGGCCCGCCCTGTCCGGCTCACTCTCGGGGCGCGTATTCCAGCACATCCGAGAAAAATGCCTGCGCCGGCAATCCGGCCTCGAGCAGGGCATCCATCAAGGTGTACACCATGGTTGGTGAACCACTGGCGTGCACTTCAACATCAGACCAGTCACAACCCGTTGCCAGCACTGCCCGCACCAGCTGATCATGATGACCGCCCCAGTCGTTGTCCTCATCATCACCGACCACCGGCTGGAACGTGAACGGAGCCCAGTCCTCCTGCCACTGCTGCGCCAGCGAGCGAAGGTACATGTCTTCACGCTTGCGCACGCCCCAGAACAGCTTGACCGGGTGACTGAAGCCGGTTTCCTGCAGATACTCCACCAGGCTTTTGATCTGCGCAAAGCCGGTGCCGGCCGCCACCAACACCATGGGCCTGGCGGGCACTGTCGCCAGACACGCCTTGCCGTGAGGCAATTCCACGCTGACATCCTGACCGGAGGTCAGGGCATCAATCACCTTCTGGGCTGAAACCCAATCCGGCGACGCCTGAATATGCAACTCGATGTTGCTGGCGGACGGGCTGCTGGCAATGGAAAAGTAGCACGGGTCGACGCCCGGCAAGTTCACTGACAGATACTGCCCGGCGTGAAAAGCCACATCCCGACGCCCTGGCAACTGCAGTTCTACCCGGTAGACATCGTGGCTGATGGAACGCACATCCACCACTTTGGCCTGAAACTTCCGGGGCTGATAATTTCCTGGTGCCATAACGGCAGGTATCTCCAGTTCAAGGTCGGTAAGTGCCAACGTCCGACACATCATCAGGCGCTCACCGACCGTTATGGGTTTCTGATTACGAGTATTCAAAGCCTGACCACTGATCAGCCGGGCCTCACAGAGCTCACACACGCCATTGCGACAGGCAGCCGGCACCCGGATGCCCGAAATCGCCGCCGCTGACAGCAGATCGCAGCCTGGCACCACCTGACAGGCAAGCCCGGAAGGCTGCAGACGCACGCGAGGCAACAACGTGCTCCTGTCAGTCGGGGCGGGAGGTCGGAATTTCAATGCCGAGGCTGTCCCAGAGGTCGTCGACCCGCTGTTTGACCTCATCGGACATGGCAATCGCTGTGCCCCACTCCCGGCTGGTTTCACCGGGCCATTTATTAGTGGCGTCCATCCCCATTTTCGACCCGAGGCCGGACACCGGCGAGGCAAAATCCAGATAATCGATGGGCGTGCTCTCGATCAGGGTGGTATCCCGGGCCGGATCCATCCGCGTGGTCATCGCCCAGACCACATCTTCCCAACTGCGGGCATTTACATCGTCGTCTGTGACGATCACAAACTTGGTGTACATGAACTGTCGCAGGAACGACCATACACCCATCATCACCCGTTTGGCGTGGCCGGGGTACTGTTTTTTGATGGTGACGATGGCCAGTCGATAGGAGCAGCCCTCCGGCGGCAGATAGAAGTCGACAATTTCCGGAAACTGCTTTTGCAGAATCGGAATGAAGACCTCGTTCAACGCCACACCCAGTATCGCTGGCTCATCCGGCGGCCGACCGGTGTAGGTGCTGTGATAGATCGGATCCCGACGATGGCTGATGCGCTCAACGGTAAACACCGGAAATTGATCCACTTCGTTGTAGTAACCGGTATGGTCACCGAAGGGGCCTTCCGGCGCCATGTCGTCCGGATAGATGAAGCCTTCCAGCACGATCTCGGCACTGGCCGGCACCTGCAGGTCACTCAAACCCGCTTTCACCAGTTCGGTACGAGCACCCCGCAGCAAACCGGCGAACGCGTATTCAGACAGGCTGTCCGGCACCGGCGTTACAGCACCCAGAATGGTGGCGGGATCGGCGCCCAGAGCGACCGCTACAGGGTAAGGTTGGTCCGGGTTGGCCTTGCGGAACTCCAGGTAATCCAGCGCACCGCCACGATGGCTGAGCCAGCGCATGATCAGCCGGTTGCGGCCGATGACCTGCTGCCGGTAAATGCCCAGATTCTGCCGCTCTTTGTTGGGGCCACGGGTAATCACCAGCGGCCAGGTAATCAGCGGGCCGGCATCTCCCGGCCAGCAGTGCTGAACCGGGATCTGGTACAGATCAACCTGATCTTTTTCAATCACCACGTCCTGGCAGGGTGCGGAGCGGAGCACTTTCGGGCTCATGCGCATGACCTGTCGGAAGATCGGCAGTTTTTCCAGGGCATCTTTGAAGCCCTTGGGGGGATCAGGTTCTTTCAGGAAGGCCAGAAGTTTGCCGACTTCTCTGAGCGCAGCCACATCATCCTGCCCCATACCGAGGGCAACCCGCCTGGGGGTGCCGAACAGGTTGGCGAGCACCGGCATGTCGTAGCCTTTGGGATTTTCAAACAACAACGCTGGCCCACCGGCGCGCAGGGTGCGGTCGCAGATTTCGGTCATTTCCAGGTGGGGGTCGACTTCGACGCTGATGCGTTTCAGTTCACCCAGCTTTTCCAGCTGGCTGATGAAGTCTCTGAGGTCGTTGTATTTCATGGTGTGCTCCGTTACTGGTCTACGGTACTACGGAGTTCGGGCTGTTCTGGACTGCCCCTCGCCTGGCGATTAAATGTCTGGAGCTGGAACCAGGCTGGGAGAGGGGACAGCCTCCGCGGACCGTGTCTTGCCAGGGATGGCAAGACCGAGCCTACAGGGATGTATTCACGGCGTGTCCGGGGAGGCTGTCCCCGGTACTGGGCCAACTCCGCAATTCAATGCGCAGAGCAGGCCAATCCCAAGCTCAGAATCAACGGCGCTTCATGGACTGGAAGAATTCGTCGTTGGTCTTGGTGTCGCGCAGCTTGTCCAGCAGGAATTCCAGTGACGCGGTATCGTCGTCCATGGAGTGCAGCAGTTTGCGCAGGATCCACACACGCTGGATGTCTGCTTCAGACATCAGCAGATCTTCACGGCGGGTGCCGGAACGACGGACGTTGATGGCGGGGTAGACCCGCTTCTCAGCGATCTTGCGGTCCAGATGGATTTCCATGTTGCCGGTGCCCTTGAACTCTTCGTAGATCACCTCGTCCATCTTGGATCCGGTGTTTACCAGCGCCGTCGCCAGGATGGTCAGGCTTCCGCCCT
>JAWOAO010000311.1:0-9470 GCA_046498485.1 Marinobacter sp.
CATTTAAAGTGGTACGCGAGCTGGGTTTAGAACGTCGTGAGACAGTTCGGTCCCTATCTGCCGTGGACGTTGGAGATTTGAGGAAAGCTGCTCCTAGTACGAGAGGACCGGAGTGGACGAACCTCTGGTGTTCGGGTTGTCACGCCAGTGGCATTGCCCGGTAGCTATGTTCGGACAGGATAACCGCTGAAAGCATCTAAGCGGGAAGCCCCTTCCAAGATAAGATCTCCCTGAGGCCTTGAGCCTCCTGAAGAGCCGTTCAAGACCAGGACGTTGATAGGCTGGGTGTGTAAGCGCTGCGAGGCGTTGAGCTAACCAGTACTAATTGCTCGTGCGGCTTGACTATATAACACCCAAGACAATTGCGGATATCGCTAAGAAATCAGCGTCACATGTTCTATCTCGTCCCCCAGTGATCAACCGTTTTGTCTGACGACCATAGCGGTCTGGAACCACCTGATCCCATCCCGAACTCAGAAGTGAAACAGACCAGCGCCGATGGTAGTGTGGCTCGTCCATGTGAGAGTAGGTCATCGTCAGACGCCTAATACCCTAACCCCCGATAGCTTCGCTGTCGGGGGTTTTTTATTTGGTGCCTCCGGAGAAGTGATATACTGGCCGCATTAATCAAAACACGTTCTGATGGGAGCCTTGCAATGGCCGCACCTGATCACCTGGTCATTTTCGACACCACACTCCGGGACGGCGAGCAAAGCCCCGGCGCCACCATGAACAAGAATGAAAAGCTCCGGATTGCCAAGGTGCTTGAGAAGCTTCGCGTTGATGTGATTGAGGCAGGGTTCGCTATTGCCAGCCAGGGCGACTTCGACGCCATCAAGGCGATCGCCGAAACCATCAAGGATTCGACCGTTTGCAGCCTGGCAAGAGCGCTGGACAAAGACATCGATCGAGCTGCTGAGGCAATTCGACCCGCCGCCAGCGGCCGTATCCATACGTTTATTGCCACCTCCCCCATTCATATGAAACATAAGCTTCAGATGGAGCCGGATCAGGTTGTTGAGCAGGCCGTCCGGGCGGTAAAGCGGGCTCGTAGCCACGTCGATGACGTCGAGTTTTCCTGTGAAGATGCGGGTCGTTCTGAACTTGATTTCCTGTGCCGTATTATCGAAGCGGCTATTGATGCCGGTGCCCGCACCATCAATATTCCGGACACGGTGGGTTACGCGATTCCGGAGCAGTTCGGTGAAACCATCCGGCAGCTATTGAACCGGATTCCCAATGCCGACAAAGCCATTTTCTCGGTACATTGCCATAACGATCTCGGGCTGGCCGTAGCCAATTCGTTAGCGGCCGTCAGCAATGGCGCGCGCCAGGTTGAATGTACCATCAATGGTCTGGGTGAGCGTGCCGGTAACGCCTCCCTGGAAGAAATTGTGATGGCCGTTCGTACCCGCCAGGACCTGTTCAAGCTGGATACTCGCATTGACAGCCAGCACATTGTGCCTGCTTCGCGGCTGGTCTCCACCATTACCGGCTTTCCGGTGCAGCCTAACAAGGCCATCGTGGGTGCCAACGCGTTTGCCCATGAGTCCGGAATTCATCAGGACGGTGTTCTGAAGCACCGCGAAACCTACGAAATCATGCGTGCTCAGGACGTCGGCTGGCACACCAATAGCCTGGTTCTGGGCAAGCATTCTGGCCGTAATGCCTTCCGTACCCGGTTGTTGGAACTCGGTATCCAGTTCGAGACTGAAACCGAGTTGAATGAGGCGTTTACCCGGTTCAAGGCGCTGGCTGATCTCAAGCATGAAATCTTCGATGAAGATTTGCAGGCGATTGCCAGTGATACCCGGCAAAAAGAAGAAGACGGTCGCTATGGCCTGGTTTGCATGCAGGTTTGCTCGGAGACCGGAGTCGTCCCCAAAGCACGTCTCACCATGCTGATGGATGGCAAAGAGCATGCGGTAGAGGCTGAGGGAAGCGGTCCGGTCGATGCTACTTTCAAGGCCATTGAGTCGTTGGTCGATTCTGGCTGCAATCTGCAATTGTATTCGGTCAATAACATTACCAGCGGAACCGATGCCCAGGGTGAGGTGACGGTTCGTCTGGAGCGGGGCGGCCGCATCGTTAACGGTGTTGGCGCCGATACCGACATTATTATGGCCTCTGCCAAAGCGTACATTGAGGCCCTTAACCTCATCGCCCGTGGTGGCATCCGTCAGCATCCACAAGTAGCGGATGTCTGAGATTCATTAGTGGTGGGGGAGTTTGCCAGGTGACGCAAAACGTGATGCGCTCGGAAGCCGAGCGTCAGTTCTATCTCGGCATGGCGGGTATCCGCCTGTGGTATGCCCGGGAGCCTCTACCCGGAGCCGCCCCCAGCCCTGACTTTGATTTCGGCGCGGCGTCGGCTGACGTCCCGGAACGGGCAGCGCCGGTTGCTGTTCCCCGCGTAAGGCAAAACGCGCCCTCCCAAGCACTGGGTGATGCTGACAAGAAAGATAAACTGGCCCGTCTGAAGACGCTAATGGACACGGTGCCGGACAAGCCGGCGGCCTCTGTCCGGCGTCAGAATCCACTACCCGTTGAGGTTTCGGCCGCGATATCCTCGCCGGTGGCAGCGGATGAGGCGACAGTCGATGAGGGTCCTGGCCAGGGCACTGCCTACGTTGATGTTCTGGATCAGGTGCCGAGAGTCTGCCTTCAGTCGTGGTCGGGTAGTCGGATTTTCCTGCTGGCCAATCTCTCTGAGGACGCCAGCCTGTCCTTGCAGGAAACCCTGGCCAGGAACATTGTGCGCAGTCTGGGCGAGTCCGTCACTCGCGAGTCGGCGGTGCTTCGCTGGCCTTTGTTTAATAACCTGAAGGTTTCTCTGAACAGCGAAACAGATTTGGCCGGCTTGATGCGCGATCATCTCGCTAACGCGACAGGCAAAGCCGTGATTACCCTTGGGCTTTCCTCTGAGATGTCGGTTATCTCTGATATTCTCGACGACGTGCTTGAGGCGACACCGGTGGTTGCCTTCGGGCATTCCCTGGCGGCGCTGGCCGCAGACCCTGATCTGAAGAAGCAGTTGTGGCCGTTGCTCAAGCCGCTAGCCGTCAAAACACGCTGATGACCTCTATTGTGCGTCAGGTTCAGGATCTGGAAGTTCGTGCCCTGTCCGAGGTCGACCTGCCTCAGGTGCTTGAGCTTGAGCGGTTGGGCTATTCGCATCCCTGGACGGAGGGCATGTTTCGGGACTGCTTCAAAGATAGCTACCGGCTTTGGGCAATGGTTCGGGGGGACGATGTTCTGGGCTATGCTGTGGTCAGCAATATGGTTGATGAAGCCCACCTTCTGAACCTCTGCATTCACCCGCAGTTGCGGGGCCAAGGCGCCGGTCGGCAATTGCTTCGACATGTGCTGGCTGAATGCCTGAAGGACGGCGTAGAGCAAATTATTCTTGAAGTCAGAAACAGTCATGAGGTGGCCACGACGCTCTACCTGAGTGAGGGGGTCGAGGAAATTGGCCGTCGGCCGGGATACTACCCTGACCCAAACGGCCGTGAAGACGCGCGTGTGATGGCGTACCGGTTCACGTGAGCGCCGGCTAACCGGTATAATAGTTTGCCTTTCATCCAATCCATTCAGGTTTTTGTTGTTTATGTCTAACCTATCTCAGGAAGTGGCCAAGCGCCGCACCTTTGCGATTATCTCGCACCCGGATGCCGGTAAAACCACCATTACCGAAAAAGTACTGTTGTTTGGTCAGGCGATCCAGAAAGCGGGTACGGTAAAGGGTAAGAAGTCCGGCCAGCATGCAAAATCGGACTGGATGGATATGGAAAAAGAACGGGGGATCTCCGTAACCACATCTGTGATGCAGTTTCCCTTCGGCGGCAAACTGGTCAACCTGCTGGATACGCCGGGGCACGAGGATTTCTCGGAAGATACCTACCGCACACTGACTGCCGTCGATTCCTGTCTGATGGTGATTGACAGCGCCAAGGGTGTTGAGGAACGGACCATCAAGTTGATGGAAGTCACGCGCCTGCGCGACACGCCAATCCTGACTTTTATGAACAAGCTGGACCGGGATACCCGGGACCCGATCGACTTGATGGACGAAGTCGAAGAGGTTCTGAAGATCGCCTGTGCGCCCATTACCTGGCCGATCGGCATGGGTAAGAATTTTAAGGGGGTCTATCACCTGTACCGGGATGAAGTGGTTCTTTATCAGTCTGGTCAGGGGCACACGATTCAGCAAACCCGCGTCATCAAGGGACTGGATAATCCCGAGCTGGAGCAGGCTCTTGGCAGCTACGCAGCCGAATTACGGGGTGAAATCGAGCTGGTGAAAGGCGCGTCACATGAATTTGATCACCAAGCGTTTCTGGCCGGCCAACTGACCCCGGTATTTTTTGGTACTGCGCTCGGTAATTTCGGGGTGGATCATATGCTGGATGCACTGGTCGAATGGGCGCCGGCACCACTGGCCCGGAAGACCGATACCCGGACGGTGGAACCAACTGACGAAGGCTTCTCCGGCTTCGTGTTCAAAATTCAGGCGAACATGGATCCCCAGCATCGGGATCGCGTGGCCTTTATGCGCATTGTCTCCGGTAAGTACAGCCAGGGTATGAAAGCTCGTCACGTCCGGATTGCCAAAGATGTGCGGTTTTCCGATGCGCTGACCTTTATGGCAGGTGATCGTGCCCATGCTGAAGAAGCCTACCCCGGTGATATTATCGGCCTGCATAACCACGGTACCATTCAGCTGGGGGACACCTTTACTGCCGGGGAAGCCATGAAGTTTACCGGCATTCCCAACTTTGCCCCGGAGTTGTTCCGTCGCATCCGTCTGAAGGACCCGCTCAAGGCCAAGCAGTTACAGAAGGGCCTGATTCAGCTGTCTGAAGAGGGCGCGGTTCAGGTGTTTCGGCCCGTGAAGAATAACGACTTGATTGTCGGCGCGGTTGGTGTGCTGCAGTTTGATGTGGTGGTGAGTCGCTTGAAGAGCGAGTACAAGGTTGAGGCGATCTATGAGCCGATCAACGTGTCGACTGCTCGCTGGGTCACCTGTGACGATGAACGCAAGCTCGACGAATTCCAGCGTAAAAACCAGGAAAACGTGGCTCTGGATGGCGGCAATCGCCTGGCCTATATTGCGCCGACCATGGTGAATCTGAACCTGGCACAAGAACGCTATCCGGATGTTCATTTCCATAAAACCCGAGAGCATTAAAGCGGTCGGGCGGAGGTAGGCATGCAACTGATCGACGCCCATTGCCATTTTGACTTTCCTCGCTTTGACGGCGTGCGTGATCAGGAACTTGATCGCGCCCGGCGTGAAGGCGTCAAGGCACTGGTGATTCCTGGCGTTCGCCGCCGGGACTGGGGCAGGGTCCAGGCGCTCGCTGCACCGGAGCGGGGGCTCTGGTACTGTTTGGGGATTCACCCCTGGTATGTGGAAGAGCATGACCCCCAGGATCTGCAGTTACTGGAGTCGACGTTAGTTGCAGCTCCCCGCGGTTGCGTAGGGCTTGGTGAGTGCGGTCTGGATGCGCTCAAAGGAGATCTGGCCGTGCAGCTGGAGTGGTTTCGTGCTCAGGTTGGCATCGCCTCCCGAACCGGTCTTCCGTTGGTCATCCATTCCGTGAAGGCGCATGATCAGGTGCATGGGACCCTGCGTTCGCTGAATTGGTCGGGACGGGCTCTGGTGCACGGCTTCTCCGGGAGTTATCAGCAGGCCAAGAAACTGGTGGATCTCGGGTGTTACATTGGCGTGGGTGGGGTAATTACCCATGACCGCGCCCACAAGACCAGAAATACCGTGGCGAGGTTGCCGCTTGAGGCGCTGGTTCTGGAAACGGATGCTCCGGATATGGCGCCGGCCGGGGTTGCCAAAGGGCTGAACTCTCCGGCTTACGTTCCTCTGATCATGCGGGCTTTGGCTGATCTTCGGGGTGAGCTGCCGGAGCAGCTGGCGCCGATCCTGTTAAGGAATGCGTGTGCACTATATGGCTGGCCCGGAGCGCAAGGAGTGCCGGAATAGGCAAATAACGAAACAGGTTTCGACAGGGTTGGTTTTCCTGAAAAGTTCGAGTATACTTCGCCCCCTGGCTTTTCAAGGCGATGTCACTATCTCAGCCCCGAATGGTGCCATTGCAATATTAATACAGGTATGAATCTCCTCCGGATGCCTTGTATGTACCGGTGGTGGTTTTTAACGTTTCTTTTAAAGCGTTCAAGGCGGAATCAATGAAGACTCTGAGTGCGAAGCCAGAAACCGTAAAACGTGACTGGTACGTTGTAGACGCAGCCGGCAAGACGCTGGGTCGTCTGTCAACCGAAATCGCCCTTCGTCTGCGGGGCAAGCATAAGCCTGAGTATACCCCTCACGTGGACACTGGCGACTACATCGTTGTAATTAATGCCAGCCAGGTGCAGGTTACCGGCAAAAAGGCATCGAAAAAAATGTATTATAGCCACACCGGCTTTCCAGGTGGAATCAAATCCATCAGTTTCGAGAAGCTGGTAGACAAGGCTCCCGAGCAAATCATTCTGAAGGCTGTCAAAGGCATGCTTCCGAAAGGCCCGCTCGGCCGCGCCATGTTCAAGAAGCTTAAAGTCTACGCCGGCGCAGAGCATGCTCATGCAGCCCAGCAGCCCAAAGAACTCGACATCTAACGGAAGGCGGATATGTCTGTAGCACAAAATTACGGTACTGGTCGCCGCAAGTCATCCACGGCTCGGGTATTTATCAGGCCAGGAAGCGGCAACATTTCTATCAACGGTCGCACTATCGAGGATTTCTTCGGTCGTGAGACGCTTCGCATGATCGTTCGACAGCCCCTCGTGGTTGCCGAGTTCACTGATCGTTTTGATATCATGGTCACCGTAAAGGGTGGTGGTACCAGCGGTCAGGCCGGAGCGATTCGTCACGGGCTGACCCGTGCGTTGATGGATTACGACGAAACTCTGCGTCCTGCGCTGCGTAAAGCGGGTTATGTTACCCGTGACGCCCGTAAGGTCGAGCGTAAAAAGGTTGGTTTGCGTAAGGCGCGTAAGCGTCCACAGTACTCCAAGCGTTAATCGATGCTCTGTGTCGATTGGAAAACCCGGCCCTATGGTCGGGTTTTTTTGTATCTGAAGCCTGACCGGGTTTTGATCTGGGACATTGATAAGCGCTGGTATAAGCCTTTCCGTCTTGTAAGACGGGGGTAATTTCATTACCATTTCATCGCTTATAATTCTTAGTTGTGAAGTCCTTTATGAAGCGCAGTGCCGGGTTTGCCGCGTCTGTGCCTCGCCTGATGGGAGAAGACCATAATGAGTAATGGCGACGTGAGCCAAGGTCGGCGCCGGTTTCTGATCGGTGCTACGTCCGTGGTAGGTGGTGTCGGCGTCGTCGGTGCAGCCGTTCCTTTCGTAGCGTCCTGGAACCCCAGTGCGAAAGCGGAAGCGGCCGGTGCACCGGTAACATTCAATGTCGACAAAATTGAACCGGGCCAGCAGATAACAGTAGAGTGGCGTGGTAAACCGGTGTGGATTGTCCGGCGTACCGAGGAAATGCTCGATAGCATTGAGGAACTGACGCCGCGGTTAAAGGATCCTGAATCCACTGCAGTTAGTCAGCAGCCGGCGTATATCACCGGAGAACATCGTTCCCTGAAGCCTGAGTTTATGGTGCTTGTAGGCATCTGTACGCATCTCGGGTGTGTGCCGACTTATCGTCCGGAGGTGGCTCCGGCAGATCTTGGCGAGGAGTGGTTGGGCGGATTCTTTTGCCCCTGCCATGGTTCCAAGTTTGATATTTCGGGTCGGGTCTATGACGGACAGCCGGCACCTCTGAACCTCGAGGTTCCGCCTTACCGTTATGACAGCGACACGACCATGACCGTTGGTCTTGATCCGGAGGCAACCTAATGCAGAAACTTCTCAATTGGGTAGATGAGCGTCTGCCGGTCGTCGACGCCTGGAATAAACACCTGGCGAAGTATTACGCGCCCAAGAACTTCAACTTCTGGTATTTCTTTGGCTCTCTGGCCATGCTTGTTCTGGTTAACCAGCTGGTTACCGGTATCTGGCTGACCATGAGCTACAACCCTTCCGCTGACGGCGCCTTTGCTTCAGTAGAGTACATCATGCGTGATGTCGAGTGGGGCTGGCTGCTGCGCTATCTGCACTCAACCGGCGCCTCTGCGTTCTTCATTGTGATCTATCTCCACATGTTCCGTGGCCTGATGTACGGCTCTTATCAGAAGCCCCGTGAGTTGATCTGGATCTTTGGCATGCTGATCTATCTGGTGCTGATGGCTGAAGCATTCATGGGTTACCTGCTGCCCTGGGGTCAGATGTCTTACTGGGGTGCTCAGGTTATCGTTAACCTGTTTGGCGCCATTCCGGTGATCGGTGAGGATCTGTCGCTGTGGATTCGCGGTGACTACCTGATTTCCGGTATCACACTGAACCGGTTCTTCGCTCTGCATGTAGTTGCTCTGCCGATCGTTCTGCTGGCGCTGGTTGTGCTGCACATCCTGGCCCTGCACGAAGTGGGTTCCAACAACCCTGATGGCATCGACATCAAGAAGAACAAAGACGAAAACGGTATTCCGAAAGACGGTATTCCGTTCCATCCGTACTACTCCGTGCATGACTTGATGGGTGTGGGGGTATTCCTCTTTATCTTCTTTATTGTGGTGTTCTTCTTCCCCGAGATGGGGGGGATGTTCCTCGAGTATGCGAACTTTGAACCAGCCAATAACCTGAAGACACCTGAGCACATTGCCCCGGTCTGGTACTTCACGCCGTTCTACGCCATGTTGCGTGCGGTCACCGTCGACCTGTTCGGTCTCGATGCCAAGTTCTGGGGTGTCGTGGTCATGGGTGGTGCCATTGCCATTCTGTTTGTCATGCCGTGGCTTGACCGAAGCCCGGTTCGGTCAATCCGCTATAAGGGCTGGCTGAGCAAGATTGCTTTGGCGATCTTTGTGGTTAGCTTCGTCGTTCTGGGTTATCTGGGTATCGTTCCGACAACTGAGGGGCGCACCACCACAGCCCAGATTCTGACCGTGCTGTACTTCCTGTACTTTATTCTCATGCCGTTCTACACGCGCATGGAAAAAACCAAGCCAGTGCCAGAGAGGGTGACAGGATAATGAGAAAGCTGATTTTTGGTCTTTTCATAGCGTTCCTGCCGGCTCTCGGGTTGGCAGCGGGTGCCGCGGTTCAGCTGGATACTATGAGCCCGGACCACACCAACAAGGAATCCTTGCAGCGTGGTGCCGCTCTGTTCACCAACTATTGCATGGGTTGCCATTCCATGGAATATGCCCGCTACAAGCGGGTATCGGATGATCTGGAGATTCCGGTAGCCTTGTACGAGGAGAATCTGATTTTCACTGGCGCCAAAATCGGTGAGCTGATGAAGATCTCCATGAACAAGGGTATGGCGGCCGACTGGTTCGGCGCGCCGCCGCCCGATCTGACGCTGGAAACCCGTCTGCGTGGTGAGTCCTGGGTAT
>JAWOAO010000425.1:0-4527 GCA_046498485.1 Marinobacter sp.
ACGGATTCTGTGGCTCAAAAGCAAGGAGACGCTGATGCCAAGTATGTGCCCGGCTGTAGAGGGCAGACTGGTCAATAAAAGATTAACAGGGACGTTAAATTACGTTTTTAGTTTCCTTTTTTGAATTTTGCTTTGCAATTGCCGCTCATGCACATTGTACAGTAGTGCTCACGGTCCTCGTGTTTGGTGTCTTCTGCAATAGTGACGCCGCAGCTGTTGCAGAGCAGGATAGCGACGTCGCCGTCAAATTTTACAATGGCGTATTCGTAATTCATAAGACAGTTCGCGAGAAACCCCATTCTTCGAGATGGGGAGGGATAGCTTGTCGGCGCAAGCCGACCCTTCTCTCACACTCCTTTCGACTGAGCTATCAAACATTAATGTAAATACTGTCCGTGCCCGACTTTCACGCACTTTGATCATATTACGATGCCCGCGTCGGGTCAGACTGCTGGTCAGCGATCACCCCTGGTAAGCTGAACGAAAACCTGGGACAGGTCTATTTTCGTTCTTTCCGCCAGATGCCAGGACAATAACCGATTTAAGGAAACCGCAAGTGGATCAAAAAGGCTCACTCACCTCATGGAATGACGCCAAGGGCTTCGGCTTTATCACCCCGGAAAACGGGAGTGAGCGTCTGTTTGCCCACATCAGCGCCTATCAGGGGCGGGGCAGGCCTTCGGCCAGCCGCAAGGTGGTTTACGCGCAGACAAAAGACGAGAAGGGTCGGTTAAGGGCGGCCAGTTTCCAATACGCCGGGGTTGCACGGCACCGAGCAGCGGTCGCGACGGGTGTTTGGGTTGCTCTGTTGATGGCAGCCGCAGTCGGGGGTGTGGTCTCTGCGTTGTATCTTCAGGGTTATGTGCCGCTGCTTCTGCCGGTCTTCTATGGGGTAATGAGCCTGATTACTTTCTTGATGTATGCGGTCGACAAAGGGGCCGCCGAGAACGGCAACCGGCGGGTACCTGAGGGGCGGTTGCACCTGTTTGAACTTCTGTGTGGCTGGCCGGGGGCTCTGGTGGGCCAGCAGTTCTTTCGCCACAAAACCCGCAAGACCTCGTTTCAGGTGTCGTTCTGGTTCAGTGTGGTTCTCAATCTTGCGGTTCTCGGCTGGTTGTTGGTGTGGCCGGGTGCGGAGTTTGCCCGGCAGGCACTGGAGATTAGACCAGTCACGCTTATCAGGATTTAACGGTGCAAAAGATCTGTTCAGAAAAGGCCTTATCGGAATTGCTCCAGTCCAGCCCTGCGGTGCTCCTGCTTTATGGGGGAGCAAGCTGCGGCGTCTGTCAGGCCATCAGGCCCCGGCTGGAGAAACTTGCCAGCGAAGAATTCCAGAGACTGGTCACCGCTTACATCGATTGCCAGGGAGCCGCCGCCCCGGTATGTGCCGCTCGCGGTATCTTTTCTCTGCCGGTTGTACAGTTGTGGTTCGAAGGGCAACGGTTTGCTGAGTTTGCCCGGGTGTTCTCCATCGGTGATGTGCGCGCTGCGCTGGAGCGGCCCTATGGGCTTTTGTAGTGGTCAACTAATCCCGGGCAGATTTATTTCCTGTCGTGCACTGCTTTCTGCTTCTTCCAATTCTCGCGACCCCAGTCATAAAGATCGGTTGAACCGGCGCGTTCCCGATAGCACCTGCCCAACCCGAAATATCAGTCTATGGCTCTCTGTACGGCAACGTAATGCGTCGCCTTGGCGCCATCCATTACTGGTGAGACTTTCCATTCAATTGTGAAGGGCGTGCCATCTTTGCGATAGTTGACTGTGCTGCCATGAAAAGTCCGATTGTTTTTGAGGTCTTCAGACAAACGATCCGTTACCGCTTTATCGGTGTCCGGCCCCTGTAGCAGCCCTGGAGTCTTACCCAGAACTTCTTGCGCTTCATATCCGGTCATCTCGGTAAACGCCCGATTGACATAAATTACGATGGCGTTTTTATGGTCGTCAGTTGCCTCGGTTACCATCACAGAGTCAAAGGTCAGATCAGCAATAGATTGGAATAGAGGGGATTGCAGCAGTTCTGTAGAAGTAGTCATAAGTCTCCGTTTTTACAGATTCATCAGTCCCGATTATTCGGGTACACCTTGTAAATACGGAATCTTCTTCGGACTGTATCAGTTTCCATGGGATGAGGTCCTTTCGCTTGATTTCTTTTGATCTGCCCTGATTGTTTAAACCAGTAAGCAATCAGAGGCAAATTGATAATGACCGATATTCGACACCTGGTGTGTCCCCATTGCCACAAAGTGAATCGCGTGCCCGCCGACAAGCTGTCGTCCGGCGGCAATTGCGGTGCCTGCAAACAGTCGCTTTGGCCGGATCAGGTCCTGGAGCTGGGCGATCAGAGTTTTGGCGCCCATACAGGGCGCAGTGATGTGCCGGTACTGGTCGATTTCTGGGCCAGCTGGTGCGGCCCCTGCAAAGCGATGGCGCCTCAGTTCGAGCAGGCTGCAAAAGCCTGGCGGGGTAAAGTGCGCTTTGCCAAGCTGAATACCGAATAATCGCCCGGGCCGGCCGGTCAGTTTGGCATTCGCAGCATACCCACACTGATCCTGTTCCAGAATGGCCGGGAACTGGCCCGCCAGAGCGGCGCCATGAACGAGGCGCAAATCAGCCAGTGGCTGCAATCGAAGGGTGTTCGGTAGCCCCGATTTTGCTCCACTGGAGGCTTCACATCCGCTCAACGTTTTTCCTGGCTCAGGGTTAAAACCCCCGATTGTTGGGAGAAATCAAGCTGTCCAAGCACACTCATCCCCAGCAACACCATGTCGGGGTCCATGGCGGGGTTGATGGTGCCGGGTACCTTATTGAACGTGATATCGCCCAGGCGTAGTTCCTGAATGGTCGTACTCCACACATTTACTGTGCCAGCTGCGGTGAGTGCAAGGCCGGACTGGCCCCGGGTAAGGCCTGCTCTTTGGGCGAGCGAGTCTGAGACTGACACGGTTGTGGCGCCGGTATCCAGGATGAAGGTAACGTTCTGGTTGTTGATGGTGCCGTTTGCCAAATAATGG
Organism: Marinobacter sp.; assembly: GCA_046498485.1. Classification (GTDB taxonomy): domain Bacteria; phylum Pseudomonadota; class Gammaproteobacteria; order Pseudomonadales; family Oleiphilaceae; genus Marinobacter. The sequence goes on from JAWOAO010000425.1 coordinate 3,012, forward strand.
CCCTGGCGGTTGGCCTGTAGTTCAATTTCAGTGAAGCTGCCGCGGGTGTTGCTGACCAGTTGCTGGTTAGGGTTCTTTGTTCGGGAGTCCCAACTGCCGAGTAAATAGGTCGCAGCGGCCAGCAATACAACCCAGAAAACAACGAAGTAAAGGATGTATCGGGTTTCGGGTCTGATGATGCCAGATTTACTCATCCCATTCCTTGTTGTGGGTCGCTGACAGACTGTGTCAATTCTAACGCATTCTGAGTGACAGAACAGTGAGCTGGATTGCGGTATGCTTCTCCTTTCCATGCCCATGCGCCCGACGGTAATTTGGTAAACGCCTCAAAAACTCAAAAGTGATCTTGCTGGAACCCGACATGTTTAAGCCTGTTTGTTACAGCTGCCGGAAAAAGTTCGAGCCATCCGCGCTGAGGGTTTCTTACTCAAAAAACTACTGCGAGGGCTGCGGTGTTGGATTGTTTGGTGAGGATTACTTCAGCTTCGCCAGAAAGCCCGCCCCAACTACCCGGAAGAACCTGGCTGTCCATTGTGCCGTGCTTCTTTTCGGAGGTGCTTGCGTGTTGTTATGGCTGTCGATTGGCGGGTTGTGACGGCTCGGGCTTATGGAGGACATTATCTAGTGACTGTGACAGCCCTTGTGCCTGGATTTCTGCTTCTGACCGGGTTGGCGCTCTCGGCCTGGCGGCTACTGGATCACATGGCGGACCGCAAAGCCATGCGCGAGCTTGTGGGCGTGCAGCCCGCACAGCCTTCGGTCTTTACCGCTGAGATGATCGCCGGTCTGCCGGAACCGGCACGGCGTTATTTTCTTTATACGATCGAACCAGGAACGCCGCTTTCGACGGTCGCCCGCATCAGTATGGCGGGGCGCTTTGGCATGGGTGACAAGAGCAATCCCAATTATCTGGATTTCGAGGCAACTCAGGTGTTGGCTGTGCCTTCCGGATTTGTCTGGAAAATGCATGCGCGGCGCGGCCTGATGAGGCTGTCCGGTTCTGACAGCCAGCGATGGACGCGGTTTTGGCTGATGGGTTTGCTGCCCGTTGCCCGCCTTGGCGGAGATCCGGACCATACCCGTTCGGCGTTTGGCCGCTATGTCGCCGAAGCGGTATTCTGGACGCCTGCGGCGCTGCTGCCCGGCCCGGGTGTTACCTGGGAGAGCCTGGATACCGATCAGGCGCGGGTCACCGTGGAGTATCGCGGCCTGTCACAGTCAGTGGATCTCAGGGTGTCGGCAGACGGCCAGCCCATTGAGGTCAGCTTTCAGCGGTGGAGTAACGCCAATCCCGAGAAACAGCACCGGCTGCAACCTTTTGGAGGATGCCTCTCCGAATTCCGGTCGTTCGACGGGTTCCGTCTGCCGACGCATGTGGAAGCTGGCAATCATTTCGCGACAGACCAGTATTTTCCGTTTTTCGTGGCAGACGTGACCGCTGTTGAGTTTCCCGGTGAGTTTGGTCGAACAGGAAAAAGGCCTGACTGATGTCCTGGATGGTAATGCTCACACAGGT
>JAWOAO010000337.1:0-10140 GCA_046498485.1 Marinobacter sp.
CTTACTGGGAAGAAATCGCCAAGGTGCGTGAGGCGGTTGCCAGCCACGTGATCGCCAACGGCGAAATCTGGACCGTTGCCGACTATTGGCGCTGCCGCGAGGTGTCCGGCTGTGACGACGTGATGATCGGCCGGGGCCTGATTGCCCGGCCGGATCTGGCGGCGCAGATTAAAGCGTCTCAACGCGGTGAAACCTTCCAGCCCATGACCTGGCCTGAGGCGGTAGCGCTGGTGCGTGAGTACGCCGCCGCCCTGCAAACCCGGCTGGAAGACAAATACGTCACCGGCCGCATCAAGCAATGGCTGAATTACCTGCGTCAGGGCTTTGCCGAGGCGGAAGCCCTGTGGCCCCAGGCCCGCAAAATTCGCGAAGTGGCGCCCATGCTGGCCTGCCTCGATCAGCCGGTATCAGCCGGCGACAGTCGCGCGGCCTGAGGTCAGTTTTCGTTTTCCATCTCTGATGAATAGCTGCCAGAGCGTGCCAGGCCATTGAGCCTGGCCCGTTTTTTCAGGGCCGCCTGTGCGCTTTGTGCGTTGGCCAGCTTGCCCGCCCAGGCTTTCTGTGCCGGCTCCTGCAGCGCCCGGCCATAGGAGAAACTCAACTCCCACGGGTGATAGCCCATGCTGTTCAGGGCGTTCAGATTTTCTGTCGATTCCTCCGGCGTCTGTCCGCCCGACAAAAAGAAGATGCCTGGCACCGCCGCCGGCACCACGCGCCGGAAGACCGTCAGGGTGGCTTCGGCTACTTGGTCTGGTGTGGCTTTGCCGGCCTCTTTACCCGGTGTCACCATGCTCGGTTTCAGCACCATCAATTCCAGATTCACCCGGTGCCGATGCAGCGCCTTGAACACCTCAAGCAGCACATCTTCGCTGACCTCCGCCGCCCGCTCGATGCTGTGGTTACCGTCAATCAGCACTTCCGGCTCCACAATCGGCACAATGCCCATCGCCTGACAAACCGCCGCGTAGCGGGCCAGCACCTCGGCATTGGATTTGATCGCCTGAAACGAGGGCAGGGTGTCGGAGATGTGGAACACGTCCCGCCACTTGGCAAAGCGGGCCCCCAGGGACTTGTAGTGCTCCAGCCGCGACTCGAGGCCATCCAGTCCGTAGGTGATCTCATCACCCGGCGAATTCACCAACGGCCCTTTGCCGGCGTCTACCTTGATGCCCGGCACAATGCCCTGGTGTGCCAGTAGTTTGGGAATGGCAATGTCATCCAGGCTTAACTGCTCCAGTGTTTCTTCGTACAGGATTACGCCGCTGATGTGTTTGCCCAGATCCGGTGTTGAAAAGATCAGGCTGCGATATTCGCGGCGGCTGGCTTCAGTAGACTCCACGCCCACGGCTTTGAAGCGCTTGGCAATGGTGGGAGAGCTTTCATCGGCGGCGAGGATGCCCTTGTCCGGTTGTACCAGGTCTGCGATGGTTGCTGTCAGTTCTTCCTGAATGCTCATAATGCCTCCTTGAGTTTACGATCGGTCATTGTATTATTCTGAAATCAGTTTAGTCGCAAAATCCAGTGGCGTTATTTGATCTGGGCTAAGGCAGGATCAATGGACAGCTTCTAGACTTGAACAACAAAAAGACAACAAGGAACATCAGCATGAAAACCGTCGTCAGTGTCAGCCAGGGATCGTCCGAGTTTGACTACGAGCTGGAAACCGAGTTTCTCGGTCAGTCTTTTCGCGTGGTCCGGGTGGGAGCCGATGGTGACCTCGAGCGTGCCGAAGCCATTCTGGACTCCATCCGTGAACAGGCGGACGCCATAGGTCTGAGCATGATCCACGATCACTACCAGGTAGGTCGGGAGCAGCTTGAGCACCCGGATACTGCTCGCCTGGAAGGCTGCGTGCCCGACAAACCGGTCACCACCGGCGCTGGCCTGCGAGGCATCTTGCAGGAATGGGCCGTACGTCACACCCAAACCGAACTGGGCCATTTTTTCGATAACGCCCGGGTATTGTTCCTGAATGGCCAGGCGGGCTTCCGTATCGCCAAGGCCTTGTCGGAACACACCGATAATCTGTTTTTTGCCGACCCCTACCTGGATTTTGGCGTGCCGCGCCTGCTGACATCCCTGAGCCAGCTGGAAGCCTATACCAGGCTCACCGCACCGGTGATGTTCAGCCCAAGAGCGGTCAAGGTGATTGAAAAACTGCACAGAACGCCCCTGTACCGAATGGGCGAGAAACTGATCAGCGGTTCCCTGCATGATTCGGTCAAAGACTGCCATGTGATTGTGGGTGCCATGGGCGATCTGGACGTGTTTTCCGAAAAAGAACTGGACGGTAAAACCGTGATCACTTCCCGGGTCACCGAGTCTGCCCTGGACTGGTTCCGCTCTCGCCGTGTGGCTATGGTGGTGGATTACAGTCCCTGGCTGGAAGGGCGGCCGGTCGGCGTGAATGTAATGGAGGCGATGATCAGTGCTGCCCTGTCGCGCACGCCGGAACAACTCGGTGCGGATGATTTCCTGGACGTTATCCAAAAGCTGGGCGTGGAGCCGCGCATTCTGTATCCCAATGGCTATCGCCGGATAAATCGCTTTGCCTTCGTGATTCATCCGCTATCCCAGCAGTACCTGACCAAAACGCCGCCGCTGGACTGGATTGCCAATGTCTCGCCCCCGATGGTCATGAATCTGGTCGAGAAAGCGATCGCCTATACGCCACCCTTTGTCTACTCCAAAGTCAGTGGCATCAAATCACCTACCGGTGATGAGGTAGAAGGCTGGCTGATTACGGTAGGTGGCACCCCGAAAGAAATCATGGCGCACGATCCCGAATTTACCTACAGCCGGTTGCTGGCGGCGGCGAAACTGGCCAAGAAAATGGGCGCCCAGATCATGGGCCTGGGTGCCTTCACCAAGGTGGTGGGAGACGCCGGCATTACCGTGGCCAAGCGGGCACCGCTGCCGATTACCACCGGCAACAGTTACAGTGCCTCTGGCGCGCTCTGGGCCGCGCACGATGCCGCCCGGGAGATTGGCCGGGTGAGCATTGGTAAAAGCGGCAAAATGGCGGGCAAGGCCATGATCGTCGGTGCCACCGGTGCCATTGGCTCGGTGTGTGCCCGGTTGCTGGCCAAAGCGGTGGATGAGATCTACCTGGTTGCGCCGGAGGCCGCCAAGCTGCTGTCCCTGAAAGAAAGTATCGAGCTGGAAACCCCCGGAGCAATCGTGCACGTGGCCGCCACCACCGATCGGGATTTGTCGGAGATGGACATGGTGGTGACCGCCACCTCCGGTGCCGGCAAGCGCATTCTGGACATCATGAAGGTCAAGCCCGGCTGCGTGATCACCGATGTCGCACGGCCTCTGGATATCCCGGCAGAGGACGTCGCCAAACGTCCGGACGTTCTGGTGATTGAATCCGGTGAAATCCAGCTGCCCGGTCCGGTAAAAATGAAAGACATCGGCCTGCCCAAAGGCATTGCCTACGCCTGCCTGGCAGAAACCATTGTGCTGGCGCTGGAGGCTCGATTCGAGAATTTCACGCTGGGGCGCAATATTGAGTGGGAGAAGGTCCGGGAGATTTACAAGCTGGGCCTGAAACATGGCATGAAGCTGGCGGCCGTATCCGGGGTGAACGGAGTGTTCACGGAAGAAGATTTCGAGCGAGTGCGGGTGCTGGCAGCTCAATCCACCGATACTCTGCGCGGGCCCGCAGTAGCATCTGCTGGAAAAGGCTAAGACGCGTTGGCTGCCAGCGCTGCTTCGCGTTTGAGCAGCGCCTGTTTACGCTCAAGGCCCCAGTGAAAGCCGCCTAAACCACCATCAGCCCGAATAACCCGGTGGCAGGGGATGACCACTGCCAGCCGGTTAGCTCCGCAGGCACTGGCCACCGCGCGCACGGCTTTCGGCTTGCCAATCATGCGCGCAACGTCCGAATAGCTGGCGGTTTTTCCGGGGGGAATGGATTGTAGAGCCTGCCAGACCTCACGCTGAAAGGCAGTGCCCTCTGGCGCCAGAGGATGCCTCAGAGTGCCGGCCGGCTCGTCGATAAAACCTGCCACCCGGGCAAGCATGGCGGAATCTTCCGGTTCGGCCGGTTCAAAGCTTTGATGGGGAAAGTGGCCGCGGAGCAGGGCGAGCAGTTGTTCTTCGCTATCGCCCAATTCAATAGCGCAGAGGCCGTTTTCGGACCAGCCGACGATCAGCTGGCCCAGGGAACACCGGGTGATGCCGTAACGCATCACCGGATTACGCCTGCAACGACTTGCGCATGCTGTAGCGTAGAAAGTGGGCCCCGCGAACGGTTACCCGCTGCTCTTCCACCACGTCAAACCCGTGCCGCTCAAAGAACGGCCGCGCCACCACGCTGGACTCGGTCCGAAGCTCTTTCACACCCTTGGCCCTCAGTTGCTTTTCGGCCTCCAGGTAAAGGACAGACGCGATACCCTGACGAGCGAAGTTGGGCGCGGTGAACACCAGGTCGATGTTGCCGTCCGGTTCATAGGAAATGAAACCGGCCAGTGCCGAGCCGTCCTCGGCAACCAGGGTCTCCATGGCTTCCAGCCGCTGTTGCCAGATGTCCAGATTGGGTGTGCGGGACGCCCAGGCATAGCGCTGGGTTTCATCATAGGCGGCGGCCGTCAATTCATGTACGGAATCGGTGAACAGTCGAACAACCGGGCTCAGATCCTGAATCCGGAACTTGCGGATAGTGATAGAAGTCGCTGTAGTCATGATGGTTTCGTGTGCGCCTGTGTTGGAAAAGAGGGATAACCAGTACGCCAGTTACTCTCAGCAAGCATACCGACACCGGCAAGAAAATCCAGCATTTCACACCGGGCACAAGTTACAGGTTTTCGACGTGGGCAATCACCGGTTTGCGCATGCCGTTATCGGGGAGCTCGCAGCCACCCAGAGTCGTCATGCTGATTCGTGGTGTTATGGGTCATTACCTGAGTTGGCTGTCCTTGCTGCCCCGGCGATTAATGCCGCCGGAATGTGTTTCCTGCTTTTCGAGCGCGGATTGACACGCAATGCAAAGCCGAACCCCGGGGATCGCTTTGCGACGCGCTTCTGGAATAACACAATCACACTCTTCACACCTGACGGCGCTCTCGCCGACAGTCAATTGGCTCCGTGCGCGCTGAACGCCCTCTTCAACGCTCGCGTCGATCTGATCCTGAACGGCGCCATCCCGTGACCAGCCACCAGCCATAGTGTTCTCCGACAGTTGAATGAGTGAGGAAGTCAGTCAGAGCCAAATACACGGCTGGCCTCTTCCACCATGATCCCATGATGCCTGGTCAATTTCATCCGGTTATCATCGTAGCGGCCGCCGAATGCCCGGCTTCAGGTTAACGCAGCACCCGCTTCACAAATACCGGTCCGATCAGCTCAAAAATAATGGTCGAAGCCACCACCACCGGAAGAATAGAGTCGCTGAATTCCGGAAACCGCTCCGCCGCCAGCAGTGCCATACCAATCGCCACACCGGCCTGAGGTGTCAGCGCCAGGCCAATATTGCGCGGCAGCGCCTTGTGCTTTGCCCGACTGAATATCACCGCAAGATAGCCGCCCAACACCCGGCCGGTCAGGCGCAGGAAAATATAGGCCAGCGTCAGCAGTATGGCGTCATCCGCCTTGTACAGATCAATGCTTGCTCCGGAAAGTACAAAGAAGAACACCAGGAATGGCCATTCGATATGCTCGATCTCCCGGAATGATCGGGTATGGTGAGAGGACAGGTTGGTCACCAGGCAGCCGGCAACCATGGACGCGAGCAGGGCGGATACGCCCAGCAACGACGAGAGTCCCGCGAGTAACAGAATCAACGCGATTGCTTCAACCTGGGTGGGCTCCCCCGGTCTCAGACGGCCGGTGAGCCACGCCGCTGGCAGGCCGATGGCGGAGCCTGTCAGAATGGCACCGCCCAGTTCCCATAGGGCATGCAGCAGAGCCAGCTGGCCATCGCTGCCAATGACCCAGCCCAGAACCGCCATGCTCAGCCCGAAAACGACAATGCCCCAGCCATCATCAATAGCAACAATGCCCAGCAACACCCTGGGTAGCAGCCCCTTTTTTTTGCTCTCACGAATGGATTCACTGACAGCAGCGGGATCGGTTGCTACTGAAATAGCAGCCAGTGATACCGCAACGACCAGGGGAAACCCGAGCACCAGCAAACCGGCACCCACCACCACACCGCCCCCGATGATCACGAACAGGGAAATAATCAGAATAAGCGGGCCGGTATTGCGAAGCCGGTCGAGCTTCAATTCACTACCCAGCAAAAAAGCCACCATCACCAGTGCCAACTGGATCAGCGGCTCACTTAGCCCGCCCAGTACCTCACCATTCTGAGCACCCATCCAAACCTGTTGAATGAAGGCAATACCAATGCCCACCAGCATCAGAAGGGAGATACGCGGAACCCGTGTGCGGTCGGCAACGGTGTCGGCGAAAATGCTGACAGACAGAATGACGCCCAGCAGAATGATGTTGGTCGTGGCTTGGGAGGCTTCAGCAGGCAGCCAGTGGGGAAGATGTTCAATCATGTGAAATTTTCACCATTGCCTAAACAGTTTACGATGAAAAAACCTTAAACAAGAGGGTAAGTCTTGCACTTGCCGCCTCCGGTAAACAATAGTTCATTCCTGGAGCCGTGCTGACCAGGCCCGCCTGTTGGCTCTCGGTACTGGCAGGTGGGGTGTGGCGGCTCTCGGGGGAAGCGCTATACCGCCGCAGCGACCCTCAGGCTGGAGCGCATATCGCTATGGTATTCAAGTCCAGGCATGCACAGCAGTGGTTTCAACGCATCAACGGCTCCAACCATATGCTGTGGTTGCTGGCGGTGGCATCCTTCCTGGAAACCATCATCGTTCCGATACCGATCGAGCTGGTGCTGATCCCGCTGATGGCCCTCAACCGTGATCGCATCTGGCGGCTGGCCGCGGTGACCACCCTTGGTTGTCTGGTGGCGGCGTTAGTGGGCTATGGGGTGGGCATGGCGCTGTATCAATCCGTGGGCACCTGGTTCATCGACACCATGGGCATGCAAAGTGGCTACCAGGTCTTCCAGACGTTCTTCGATCAGTACGGCTTTGTGGCCATACTGGCACTCGGCATAGTGCCGGTTCCCTTTCAGATCGCCATGATCACGGCGGGCGTTTCTGGCTACCCGATTTACCTGTTCGTGCTGGCAGCTCTGATTGCCCGTGGTATCCGCTATTACGGCCTGGCGTGGCTGATTCTGCGCTTCGGCCAGCAAGCGGAAGATTTATGGCGGCGCCATGCGGTGACCGCCAGTCTCGCCGCTGCCGCGGTCGTAATCGCCATCTCGCTGGCGCTGCAGGCTTTGGCGAACAGAATAATGTAGGAAGCCGGTCTGGGCGCGCCCGTGGTGAAATTGCCCTGCACCAGAGGGCGCGCTCCCTGCTCGGAAATCAGCTTCTCGATCCTCTGTAACAGCAGTCAGCAGCAACTATGATAAAGTGAAACCAACATGGACGGATAAGGAAAATGTAATGAAGGATCCTATTTGCCGCACCATCTCGAATGCTTCTCGAGCGAGGTGCCGGGTGACATGGTAAGTAATAGAGATTCCGGCATGGCTACCGAGACTTGGCTCGCACACGCCCTGACACCGCACGACAAGAATGCCCGCGAGGAAGCGGCTCGCGCGCTGTTCTCGGATTTACGGGGTGCCAGTCAGCTGGTCACGGAGGCGGTTGGCGGTGTGGTGGACACGGTTGAGGCCATGCATCGCAACATCTCCGGGCTGGCTCCGATTGTCGGTCCTTCCCGTAAAGGTCCGACACGGGGAATTACCGGCCTGGTCTACCGCAACGTCCGGGTGATTTCCCGGGCTGCGGGCGTTGGTGTCGATGCGGCCCTGACACAGTTCGCGCCCCTGCTGAAATATCGGGGGGTGTCACGTAAGCGTGAACGCGCATTGGCCACCCTCAATGGAGTGCTGGGCGATTACCTGGTCGCCACTGACAACCCGTTGGCAATCCCCATGCGCTTTCGCAAGGACGGGTATGCCCTGCAACTTGACCGGGAATCGTTGAGAGGCGCCTTTCCCAAGCCCTCAGCTCGCCTCCTGGTCATGGTCCATGGCCTGTGCATGAACGACCTGACATGGCAACGCGGTGATCACAATCACGGAGATCAGCTGGCCCGCTCTCTTGGTTATACTCCGTTGTATCTGCACTACAATAGCGGCCGGCACATATCCACCAACGGCCAGGAGTTCGCGGACCTGCTCGAACGGCTGGTTCAGGTATGGCCGGTGCCGGTGGATGAGCTGGTTATTTTCGGCCACAGCATGGGCGGCCTGCTCGCCCGCAGCGCCTGCCATTATGGCAGGGCTGCCGGCCACGCCTGGCCGGATCGCCTGGGCAAACTGTTCTTTCTCGGCACGCCACATCACGGTTCACCATTGGAGCGTGTCGGAAACCGGGTGGACACCCTTGCCGGCGCCAGCCCATACGTTGCCCCCATCGGACGGTTGGGAAAAATCCGTAGTGCCGGGGTAAAAGATCTGCGCTGGGGCAACATTCTTGATGAAGACTGGGAGGCTGTTGAACCTGAGCACCCCCACGATGCCCGGGCCGCTGTGACGCTGCCACAGGGCACGAAATGTTATGCCATTGCGGCGACCACGCAATCCAGGGCGGATGCCACCGGAGTCTATACTCGTGGCGACGGGCTGGTGCCTGTTATGAGCGCGCTGGGCCTGCACAACGATGAGCACCGGGCGCTGCCGATTCCGGCCTCCCATCAAAGTGTGGTTTACGGGGTCAGTCACTTTGATCTGCTCGACAACCCGGAGGTGTACGAGCAAGTCCACGATTGGCTGGCGGACCACTGAGAACGTGGTGTGTAATATTATTCCTGTCGGAAGAGGATTTAATGTCGTTTCAGAGTCGTTTGCACCGTTATGCACGGTCCCTTCGCCGGGGCCTCCACATCCTGGCGGCACCTGTAAAGGGCGACAGCGGTCGGGGCGGACTGTTTATCCAGGCCTACCGGGGTTACGGCTCCAGCAATCGGCTATTCCTGATGGGCCGGGTTTTCCGGCAGCCGGGTTTCGGGGCGTCATGGCGGGAGGACCGGCTGCGCCGGGACCTCATCGACCTGATCCGCAGACTGCTGCGCAAGCCGATCGTCGGAGCTCGCGTCCGGATACGCTACAAGGACACCAATACCGTCGTTGATACCGACCGGCACGGTTTCTTCCGGGTCGATATGGAGATGGGCACCATGCCATCGGATGTTTGCTGGCATGAGATGCAACTGTCCCTGGACAGTCCCGTCGACGAGCGTGCCGCCACCATTGGCGAGTTCTATACCCCGCTGTCTCGCGCCCGCTACGGTGTGATCAGCGATATTGACGATACCGTGGTTTACACCGGCGTCGCCAATACCGCCATGATGATGTGGCGCCTGTTTGCCCAGGGCGCGGAAAGCCGTCTGGTTTTTCCCGGTGTGCCGGCGCTGTATCAGGCCTTCCATGCCGGTCGCAATGATGACGAAGCAAACCCCCTGTTCTATGTTTCCCGGGCTCCCTGGAGTATCTATCAGGTGCTGGTGGAGGTTTTTCGCCGCAACCGGATCCCCCATGGGCCGATCCTGATCCTGCGAGAGTGGGGCATGAAGCGTGGCAGTTTGCTGCCGCGAAGAACCAAAGATCACAAGCTGGATGCGATTCGCCATATCCTCGAGATGTTCCCTGACATGCGGTTTATTCTGGTCGGTGATTCCGGGCAGCGTGACCCGGAGGTCTACAACCGCATTCTGCGGGAACACCCCGGCCGTATACTGGGTATTTACATTCGCGATGTCAGCAACACGCCGGCGCGCTCGGAGGCTATCGACAGACTTGCCGTTGAGGCCCGTGAGGCGGGTTGCGACCTGATACTGGCGGCCGACAATGTGGCGATGGCAGAGCATGCGGCCAGTGAGGGGCTTATTGCCGACCGCGCTGTAAATACGGTGCGTGAAGAGCTGAACCGCGCCGAGCAGAACGACGACTAGACGACTAGTGGTAACCACCAGCCACCGACATCCTGACGAGGAATAATAGTGCTTGACCCGACTGCTGTGGCACAATAACATTTATTAAATATGAATGTTATATCCACAGCACTGAGAGGTACTCCAATGGCACTGTCATTCCTGAAC
>JAWOAO010000092.1:0-6309 GCA_046498485.1 Marinobacter sp.
GGACAGCTACGAGGACATTCTGGATCGGGGTTCGTTTTCCGGGCCGCCGGATGAATTGCTGTATCAGATGGCAAAGGCCCATGCGCTCACCGGACAGCATCAGCAATCGATCCAGCGCCTGAGACAACTGGTGGACTTGTACCCACGCTCGGTACTGGTGCCAGAAGCGCGCTTCCGGATTGCCGAGGCCGCGTATGCCGCCGGTGGCTATCAGGAGGCAGAAACCGGTTACCGACACTTGGTCGATGGCGAGGCTAATCAGGACCTGGTATCCAAGGCACGGTATATGCTGGGCTGGAGTCAGTTCAAGCAGGGCGCTCAGGCCTGGAACCGGGCTGCGGACAGCTTTATGGCACTGCTTGATCAGCAACTGCCCGATCAGGTGGCCTTGGATAATCCGCCGGAGTCCAGCCTGGACCGGATCGAGGACAGCTTTCGGGTGCTGGCCCTGATGGCGTCCAGATCCGGGGATGCCGGAACCCTGGCGTCCTGGTTTTCAGGCCGGAGCGATGCTGCCTGGCACCATCTGGTGTACGACCGGCTGGCTGACCTGCATGCACTGGAAGGTGATTACGCCCGAGCGGTGGCTATCAATGCAGCGTTTGCGAAGGAGCAGCCGGACCACCCGGCCAGTGCTGAGTTTCTGGCTCAGAGCGTCGCTCTCTGGCAAATGGCCGGTGACCGCGAGCGCGCCCGGGAAGCCAGAGCCGACTATGTGTCCCGTTACCACTCTGCACCTGAATACCGGGCGCTGAGCCATTCCCAACAGGCAACCTGGCGGGGCTACGCCCGGTTCCTGGGTGATTACCATTACTCGACAGCGACCAAACTGAAGGCCGCCGGCCGTTCGATCAACGCAGCGAAGGCCTGGAGCAGCGCCGCAGGTTATTACGAAGTGCTTGCGCCTCAGTCAGGTTCTGCGGGTCAATGGTTGCACCTGGCCGGCGATGCCCGCCTGCAGGCGGGTAACCCGGAACAAGCGATCCTGAATTTCCGCAGCGCTGCCTATGGCGCCGGCTATGAGCGTGCCGCCGAGTCGGGCTGGGCGGCCGTAACGGTGCTGAGATCAAGGCTTGAGCAAAGCCCAGTGCGCTCCTCACTGACGACACTCAGTGAAGAAGAACAGCGGTTCAGCACCGCCTTTCCAGCAGACCAACGCCTCTCTGGCCTGCGGGCTGATCTGGCTAACCGGTGGTATGAGCTTGCCGATTACGATCAGGCTCTGACTTACGCCAGAGCCACTCTGACCTTGGCGCAGGCCCGGCCGGAGCCGCGCTACGCCGCCTGGCTGGTGGCCGCACGGGTCCGGCAACACAGCGGTGAGTCTGGTCTGGAGGAACGGGCCTGGCGCCAGGCCCTGGGCCTGATTGAGCAGGATTCGTCGCTTGAAAGCGCGCCGGATGAATCACAACGCATCCGGGAGCAGCTGGCAACAGCTGTCTACCGCCAGGGCGAACAAGCCGCGGCCAGGGGTGACGCCCCGGTTGCCGTGGCTCACTTTCTGCGTGTGAGCGCCGTGCTGCCGGGCTCTGAGGTGGCCATCAAGGCGCGCTTTGACGCCGCCAACACCCTGCTTAAAGGCGCTGAATGGCAGGCCGCTATTAACGAACTGAACCGCTTCAGGGCAGAGTTCCCGAACCATCCGCTTGCCGGTGAGATCAGTGAGAAACTGGCTTACGCCTACCATGAATCGCATCAGCCGCTGAGAGCCGCGGATGAACTGTTGCGCGGGGCAGGGCAGAGCTCAGAACCCTGGCCACTGAAGCTGCGTGCGGCCGAGCTCTATCACCAGGCCGGCGCAACCGCGGATCGCAACGCTCTTTACCGGCAGTGGCTGGCGCTTGCGCCGTTACCGGAAAGCGGGGCCGGCCACCTGCAGCAACAAACCCTGCGTCAGCGCCTGATCGAGTCTGAGCCGGATGCCGGGCAGCTTCGCCAAACCCTGGTGGCCCGAGAAACTGACAGTCGCTGGCACTCGCAGCAGACCCTGCTCTGGGCCGGTGATGCGGCACTGGTGCTGGGTACCGAAGCCGCCGAGGACTTTGCCCGGATTGCCCTGGTGCATCCGCTGCAAACGTCTCTGGCGCGCAAACAACGTGCACTGGAGCTGGCCCAGACTTATTTTCTTGAGGCTGAATCTTTTGCTGGCGAGGCGACACGGTCGGAGGTGTTATACCGGCGCGCCGAACTCTACCGGATTCTGGCCAAAGACCTGATGGCGTCACAAGTGCCGCCGGAACTCAATGCGCTGGAAACCCTGCAATACCGGATGTTGCTTGAAGAAGAAGCCTATCCCCTGGAAGAGCGTGCCATGGCATTGCACTCCCGCAACCACGGTCGAATCGCCAGCCACGGCTTTGATGCCTGGATTGAGCGTAGCTTGCAGGCCCTGGCCGATATGCACCCGGGCCGTTACAACCGGGAACTGCGCTGGATGAGTTGGAACATGGAGCAAAACGATGGTGTCTGAGCCCTTGCATTACCTGCAGCGCGGAGTGTTGGTGCTTGCCCTGGCCGGCTTGACCGCCTGTGCCTCAGCACCGTCCGGGCCGGAACCCGTCGAGAATACGGTACAACCGGTTTACGCTCCGGAACAGGCACGGGCGTGGGCGCAAACCGGCGTTCAGGCCCATCAGCAAGGTGATGTTGACGGCGCCATCGAGGCCTGGCAGCGGGCGGTGGCTCTCGACCCGGCCAACGCTGCCACCGTCAACAACCTGGCCCTGTTGCTCAAGCAACAGCACCGGTTTCGGGAAGCGGTCAGCCTGTTGGCGCAAGGGCTGGATGCGGCGCCGGGTGTCGCAGAACTGCATTACAACCTGGCGGTGATCTCCGAGCTGTACCTGCTCGATCTTGAAACGGCGCTTACGCACTATTAGCGCTACCGCGCCCTGACGGGTGAGGACGAAAAACGGGTCGCCGGCTGGATTGCCGATCTTGAGCGGAGGTTGCAATGAGCTACCTGCGCTTCTTCATCGGCTGGTTGGGGCTGGCGGGCTTGCTGTGGCAGCCGGTAATGGCCGATCAGCCGGAGGCTGCCGACTCGCCCCGATCGGTGCTGCAAGTGGCCGGACTATCCGCCAGTGTCGGCGACGATGATCCCCGGGTGCTGTACATCTTGCCCTGGCAGAACCCGAGCCTGCCCAGACGGCCCCGGGCCGAGCTCAATAACCGGGCGCCCAATCTTCTACAACCTGCTTCCCCCCGGGTACTGGAGAACCATCGCCAGTTTCGGGATTCCCTGAACCCACTGGTACTGCAGCCAACACCAATCGGTGCCGGCCAGGGCCAACCGTGACTCAGCCGTAAACGGAGACAAGCTCATGTTCGATACCATCATTCGATTTTTTCAGGAAGGCGGCCCTTTTATGTACCCCATCGCTCTGGTGCTGGCGCTGGGCCTGGCGATCACCCTGGAACGTTTTCTGTACCTGGGTGCGGTACGTCGGCGTAACCGGCTGGCGTTTGAACGAGGCATTTTGCCGGCGCTGCAACAGCGGGATTATCAGCGCGCCATGAAGGCCGCCAGCAGCTCCGACAGTGCGATTGCGTCGGTGCTGGGCGCCGGCATTTCCCGGTTGCTCAACAACAGCCGCCGGGAAGACATTGAATACGCCATGGAAGAGGGCCTGATGGAAGTGCTGCCTCGGCTCGAAAAACGCACGCAGTACCTGGCCACGCTGGCCAATGTGGCGACACTGCTGGGCCTTCTCGGGACCATTATTGGTCTGATCGCCGCGTTCACCGCCGTCGCCGCGGCAGATCCCGCGCAAAAGGCGAGTTTGTTGTCGCAGAGTATTTCGGTGGCGATGAACACGACGGCGTTTGGCCTGATGTCGGCCATTCCGTTGCTGCTGTTTCATGCCCTGTTGCAAACCCGCACCAACGAAATTGTCGACAGCTTTGAAATGGCCGGCGTCAAACTCCTGAACATGGCGACCGATCCGGACGCTGGCACAGTTGCGGCCTGATGCCAACCGTCTTTCAGCCAGAGCAGACAGTAGCATGATGAGATGAGACGCAGACATCGCAGGCTGAGCGCTCAGGCCGATCTGGACATTACCGCGTTCCTGAACCTGATGATTGTGCTGGTACCGGTGCTGCTGCTGGGCATGGTGTTCAGCCAGATTCGCCTGATCGAGCTGAATTTCCCCGGGTTGGCAGCCGGGCAGGCACCAGATGCCGAAAACTTCCGGTTAGTGATCACGGTAGTTCCCGCAGGCCTGGAAGTGACAGACAGCGAGCGGGGCCTGATTGAGGTGTTGCCGCTACAACAAGAAGGGGGCCAGGATTATCCGAGGCTGAGTGCGCTGCTGCAGCACATCAAGGCGCGGGTGCCGGACAAAACCGATGTGGTGCTAGAGGTTGGGCAGGATGTGGATTACCAGACCCTGGTATCTGTCATCGATGCGGTGCGCTCCTATCCGGCGGTGGTGGCGGCCAGTGTGGTAGACGCGGAATTGTTTCCCGATGTGTCCCTGATGGATGCGCCTGAAGGCCGCGCCCTGGCTGAACGGGTCGAGCCGGGCGAGGGGAGAGGCGCATGAAAACATCACGCCGGGCTCGCTTGCGCCAGCGCCATTATGGCCGTATGCACAAGGCCGGGGGGCTCAACCTGGTCTCACTGATGGATATTTTCACCATTCTGGTGTTCTTCCTGATGGTGAATTCTTCCGACGTCAAAGTGATGCAGAACACCGCCAATGTGCCTTTACCAACCTCGACCGCCGAGCAAGAAGCGGTTGAACATCTGACGGTTCAGGTCAGTGGTCAGTCCATTCTGGTGCAGGGCCGGGAAGTGGCACGGCTGGACGTCATTGAAGCCACGGATACTCACATTGCCGGCTTGTCTGAAGAGCTGGCCCACCGCCGCAGCCGGTGGAGCGAGATACCGGATCAGGGCCTTGAAGTAACCATCATGGCAGGCAAAGATACCGAGTACCGGCTGCTGCGCAAGATCATGCAAAGCTGTGTCGATGAGCAGTTCAGACAGGTTCGCCTGGCGGTGGAGGCGGAGGTGGGCAATGGCTGAACGCACGACATCGTCTGATTCGCCTCGCCTGCCCTGGCGTCAGGACAGGGCAGAGCGTATTCGTTTCGGGGTGATACTGGCGCTGGTGCTGGCGGCGTTTCTGGTGCCGGCGGCGCTGATTCCCGGTCTGCAGCTGGCTGAGCCGGACCGGGCAGAAATTGTGCCGAAACCGCCCCGGCTGGCGCAACTGGTTGCCGCGCCCACACCCGTTGAAATCGAACTACCGGAAGTGCCGCCACCACCCGCACCGGAACCGAAACCGAAACCGAAACCGAAACCGAAACCGGTGGTAACCGAGCCAACAGCCACGGTGGCCGAGCCCGAGCCTAGGCCAGCTCCGGAGCCTGCCGTGACCGAACCCCGTAAACAAACTACGGAACAGGCCCGCGAAACCGCCGCCCGCTCCGGTCTGTTTGCCATGAAGGATCGGCTGGCGGCTCTACAGGCACCAGCGGCCAGGCCGGACAAACGATCCGCAAATCTCAGTGATGAACGCGCTGAGATGGCACCGGATTCCGCTGAGCGCAGGCTCGCAGGCAGTGGAGGTGTGCAAACCCGGGCAGCGCCGGTCCGGGAAGTTGAACTGGCTCAGCATGACCTCAGCAGGGTGTCTGCGCCTCAGAAGCCCGAGCCGGCGGTTGCCCGGAACGCACCAGCCCGATCCTCTATCGGTGCGCGGGCCATGAGCAATGTCCGGCAGGTATTCGATGGTCAGAAAAGCGCACTCTATGCCTTATACCAGCGCGAGCTGCGCCGGGATCCAACCTTGGCGGGCAAGGTCACTCTGGAATTGGTGATTGAGCCAGACGGGTCGGTGTCGGCCTGTCAGGTGGTCAGCTCCGGGCTTGGCAATCCGGCCCTGGAGCAGCGGATTGCCATGCGGGTGCAGATGTTCAACTTTGGTGCGGCCAGTGTGGAAGCCCGGAAAGTCCGGTTCCCCATCGATTTTCTTCCGGGTTGACCGGGGCCCGGCTCAGCTCTCAATGGTGATTCTTGGCAGACGTGGCTTTCTGAGCGAGATTTTTTCAGTGGGTGCGATCACTTTGGCTTCGCCGGTCACGACTTTGTCGTTGTTCTGATTGCGGACATCACACTTGAAGGCCACCCGGTTTTTTGGCTCTTTTCTGAGCACGGTCAGAGTTACCGTTATTTTAGAACGGGTAGTTTTCTTTATAAGGTAAATTATGCCATAAAGTGGGAAAGGAGTTTTTATGATATAAGGGATGGTATAATTTTACAGGCATGGTATAATGGACCAAAGAAAAAAGGGGATTGGA